>JAFDCA010000580.1 GCA_019313025.1 Deltaproteobacteria bacterium | reverse complement strand
CGATAAGTACATGGTGGGACTACAGACGGCCCAATCTCTGGAAAATGCCCTGGTCAACCAGAAGGGATTTGCTTACTACTATCTATTGGATGGCAATCCAAGTTGGCTCATGCAGATGGCGGAATACCGCCGTATTTTTGAGGAGAAACTTGCAGATACGCAGCATCTTGCTACAACTTTAGAGGAAAAGAAGATTCTTGATCTTATAGAATCGGAATATTCAAAGTACATCGCCGACAAAAATAAAGTTGTCGATTTCTATAAATCCGGAGATCGCGAAAAAGGTATCAAACTTCACAAAGAAGTTCGAGGCAATTTTTTCGAAATCCTTAAACTTTGCGAAAACGGCAAGCAGCTTTTCGGTGATAAGGCTCAAAAAGCTAAAGACCAGAACATAAATCAGGCCAAAAAACTCAGAATTATTGCTGGATCGGCCGTGTTGATGATTCTTTTTTTGGGTCTCATACTCACGTTCTTTTTGCTACATGATATTCTTGATCCAATCCAAAAATTGGTTTTGGAAACAGATCGTCATAACGGCACAGAAAACGAAAGAGACGAGGTAAAGACGCTTAGCCGGCATGTGCATGATTTGAAAAAAACATATAATGAAACTCAATCTGAACTTGAAAAAAGCCGGGAACACCTTTTGCAGTCTGAAAAATTGGCACTGGTGGGAAAATTGGCCGCCGGCACATCGCACAGCATCCGGAATCCTTTAACCTCAGTGAAGATGCGCCTGTTTTCCTTGAGCAGAAGCCTGGATCTTGACAGTAATCAGAAAGAAGATTTTGATGTCATATCAAAAGAAATCAGCCATATCGATACCATTGTCCAAAATTTTCTCGAGTTTTCGAGACCGCCCAGACTAAAACTCCAGTCTGTTTCACCTTCGGATGTGGTGGATCAGGCAATCCAGCTCTTACAGCATCGTTTGGAGTCTTACGAAGTTTTTATCAAGATTAAAAGAAAAGAACCGCTTCCTATGGTTCAACTGGATCCGGAACAATTAAAGGAAGTCCTTATCAATATCATCATCAATGCATGTGAGGCCATGGGCAAGGGCGGTTCCATAGTCATATCCGAAGAAACCGTTATTAAGCAGCAAAAATTAAGATCAGCCGTTATTCAGATAAGCGATAACGGACCCGGTATTCCGGATGCCATACAATCGAAAATTATGGAACCTTTTTTTACGACCAAGGAAGAAGGCACTGGACTCGGATTGAGCATCGCCGCCGGGATTGTTCAAGAGCACGGCGGAAGACTGGATATCAAATCCAAGGAAGGTAATGGAACAACGTTTATCCTTACTCTGCCGGCGGAGGAATCAGACCGTGAGCACCATACTGATCATTGACGATGACGACCAACTTCGAAAAAGTTTCAATAAACTTTTGATTCAGGAGGGCTACCATTCACAATGTGCAGCCTCCGGCGAAGCAGGTCTTAGAATCATCCAGGAAAAGATTCCGGATTTAGTAATCCTTGATATGCGTTTGCCGGGGATGAATGGGTTCGAGACCTTCAAAGCCATCCATGAAATGGAACCCAAACTTCCGGTGATCATCATGACCGCTTTTGGCACCACGGAAACCGCCATTGAAGCCACCAAGATGGGGGCATTCGACTATATTCTTAAACCTTTTGATATTCCTGAGATGCTGGTGGTGATCAAACAGGCTCTGGAAGCAAGCCGTTTCATGCGTTCGCCGGTGGATGTGGACCCTGTTTTACAAGGGAGATTTCGCGATGCCATCATTGGAAGAAGCAAAGCCATGCAAGAGGTATACAAGGCTATCGGTCGGGTTTCCGAAACAGAAGCAACGGTCCTGATTCGCGGAGAATCCGGTACCGGGAAAGAACTGGTGGCACGGGCCGTCTATCAGCACAGCCTTCGGGCCGACAGGCCGTTTTTAGTGATTAACTGCGTGGCCATTCCTGAGAATCTTCTGGAAAGCGAGTTGTTCGGATATGAAAAAGGTGCATTTACCGGCGCCACTCATCGCCGGATCGGCAAGATCGAGCAGGCAAACGGTGGAACCGTGTTTCTGGATGAAATCGGGGACATGCCGTTGAGTATCCAGGCCAAAATCTTGCGCTTGCTCCAGGAAAAGAGTATCGAACGACTGGGGGGAAGGAGCACCATTCCGGTGAATGTAAGAATTATCGCTGCTACCAATCGTAACCTGGAATCGGCCATTGCTCAAGGTCGGTTTCGGGAAGATCTCTACTACCGCCTTAAAGTGGTTTCGATCTTTTTACCGCCTTTAAAAGACCGGCTCGAAGACATTCCGGCACTGACAGACTTTTTTCTGGCCCGATATTCTCAAGAAGCGAAGGTCGAAAATCCGGGAATCACCAAAAAAGCCAAAGCTTTTCTTGCAACACATTCCTGGAAGGGAAATGTGCGCGAACTGGGCAACACCATACAAAAGGCCTTAATTTTTAACCGCGGAGCGGCCATTTGTAAAGAGGATATCTTGCAGGCGATTCAAGGTAATAATGTTCACATTTCAATAAATTACGAAAAAGATGAACAGGCCATGCGTCAATGGATACGCAAAATGCTGACATCACCATCCAGTGAAAAACGATTTGACAACTGCATGGACCGGTTTGCCAATATCATTATCAGCGAGGCGCTCAATTTTACCGACGGAAATCGATCACAAGCGGCAAAGCTACTAGGCCTTTCCAGACCTACCCTACATTCCAAGATCGAAAAATTCGGTCTTGAGCTCAAAACCTTCGTAAAGGAAGATCCGTCGTAGTTTTTACATTTTGTAAAATAATTCGACACCCGTCTCCTTATTATCCCAATTAACAAGTCTATCCAATTTCAAAAATTTTATTACTTATCAAGATGTTAATCTATCCTGTATCCGGCAATGGTTTTTGTCATGTCTTTTGCGATTATAGCTATTGTCAGAATAACATTCCGTTTCATCCGCCGGATAATTTCGTTGAGATCTACAAGAACGCGCAAACAAAAGCGCGTAAAAGAGAACATGTCCATGGCCTTTTAGAATTTCGTTCAGTAGTTTGATTTTATGTTTTAATTTGAAATACTTCGAAGATGTTCTCTTTAACGCGCTCTAATTT
>JAFDCA010000579.1 GCA_019313025.1 Deltaproteobacteria bacterium | reverse complement strand
CGCCGCAGCTTACAATGTTTTAGCGGTTTACCCGGCGGTTCGTTGATGTCGATCGCTGTCCAGATCATCTGGCCGGGTTGTAAGATATTGCCTTCGGCATGCTCGCCAATGGCGAATATTTCCTTGGCTTTATCCACGATAATTTCGGACTCAAATGGGGAACAGTTTGTTCCCTCAGTAATCAGATTGGAAAAAAGACACTCTAAGCTCTTGATGTCCAATCGGGCTTCATGTAATTGTTTTTGATGGGCGTATGTCTGGATCATAGGCTCTATATCCTTTCTTAATAGATTGTGTGGCTCTCTTATAACGGTATTTGTTGCTTGAGAAAACCGTAAAGAGAGTCAGGATATAAGCCTTCCGGACATATGCCCTAATCGGAAATTTAAAAAAATCAAACAGACCTCAATGGGAAGGACAGGGAGCCGGTGGGAGGCTGGTCGAAAGCGGAAAGCTCAAAGCACTTTAATTCGGCAGAGATTTGGGGTTGTCCAACACAGTGCGGATGGCGCAAGCCAGTTCATCTTTGATAACCGGTTTCATGACAAACTTGTCGATTCCCATGGCCAATGCTTTTTCCTCAGTGATGGCTTCATTAAATCCGGTACACATGATCACCGGAATTTGAGGGTTGATGTCCATCAATCTCCGGGCCAGTCGGTCACCGGTTATTTTGGGCATGGTCATATCCGTGATTACCAAATCAAACTGCTCGGGTCGGGCACTAAATTCCGCCAGAGCCTCCTCACTGTCGGTTTTAGAAGTTACCTTATATCCGAGACGTTCCAGAATCCGGCGCTCGATATCGATGATTTGGGCTTCGTCATCAACCAGCAAAATGCGTTCATTGCCGCTGGTTGCACGTGCTGTCTCAGCCGATTCAATCTCCATGTCAATATCATCGATTACCGGCAGGTAAACGCTAAAGGTGGAACCTACACCCGGCTGGCTGCTGACGCTGATATCGCCCCCGTGATTTTTGATGATGCCATGGGTTACAGATAGGCCCAGGCCTGTTCCCTTGCCTTGTTTCTTGGTGGTGTAATAGGGGTCAAATATCCGTTCCAGTACCTGGGGGGTCATTCCCTGACCGTTATCCCTTACAGTCAGTTCAAGGTGCCGGCCGACTTTTATCCCCACTTTTTGCAGGGATTCCTCGTAGTTTAGGTTAATTTCTTTTAGGCTGACTTCAATTTTTCCGCCGGTTTCCTGCAAGGCATGATAAGCATTGGTACTCAAATTCATGATGACCTGATGGATCTGAGTGGGATCTCCTTTGATGAGTCTGCAGTCTTCATCTACAGAGGTTTGGATTTCGATGGATGAAGGGATTGTGGCCCGCAGCAATTTGAGGGCTTCTTTGATGAGGGTTTGAACTCTCATAGGTTTACGTTTCTGGCTGTTTTGGCGGCTGAATGTAAGGATTTGTTGAACCAATTTCTTGGCCCGATTTGCTGCCTTGAGGACTTCATGAAGATTTTGTTTGGACTGGCTGCCTTCAGGGAGGTCATCCATGGTCAACTCGGTGTAGCCGACACTCGGGAAGAGGATGTTGTTAAAATCGTGAGCAATACCTCCGACCAGGGTACCGATGGCCTGTAGTTTCATGACCTGCTGCAGTTGGTTCTCAGAACGTGCAAGTGCCTTGGTTCTTTCTTCAACTTTTTTTTCGAGGATAATATTCTGGTCACGCAACAATTTATGATATTCAAGGCTTTCCAAGGCATTGGCTGTATTCAGCAGAATGAATGATACCAGGCTCATCGACTTGTCGGGAATGATATCTTTTTTATCCGGCAACAGGCCGACAAACATGCCCCTGATTCGGGAAGCGGTTGCGATCACGTGCAGCATGAGTCGTCTGGAATGATCTGGGGAAGAGATGGTGACCCCTCTTCTTTCACGGATCGCCCAGGCAAAAAATCCCTTTTCGATCAGGTAGCCAACCTGATCTTCCATGAACTGCTTTTTCTCAGACGGCTCGCATAAGGAAAAAATAAAATCCGATTGGTCTTGGTCCGTTAGATAAAATGCATTCGCATCAAATGAGATTAAATATCGTATTCTTTTTTCGGCTTCTCGCAGAATATATTCCGCATCGTAGCCTTTATTGATATTTTCCTGAAAATCACCCAGCGAAAGTGCCATCTCAAGGGCATTTTGTATGAAACGCCCGTTTTCCTCCAGATATTCAATTCGTGCCTGCAGATTTTCAGGATCCATTTTTATGTTTCTATTCATCATATCTTCAATTATGCAGTATTGATTCCAGCGCTTGAAACTGATGGTTGGCCTGCCCGATGATTGTTTCAAAGCTGCTGGGTGAAAATTCAAGATTTTCCCAGGCATTGTAGTCAAGGGGCGGTATAATTTTTTCACCGCTGCTGCCGATCCCAAGGCTGTTAACGATAATATCAGCTAGATGGACAATGGTCGCCGGAACAGATTGCGGTGCCTCTGAAGGTTTGTGATGGTATAAGACGTTGTCTCTCAGAATCAGAGGCAGCTTCCACTGTTTCATGAGTTGCACACCCAACTGGGCATGGTCGCAACCCAGATAATCTTTTTCTTCTTTACACAGTGATTTATTGTGAGTTCTTGAACAGACCAAAATATTGCGCGACTCATCCGGAAAATAAATATAAAGTATCAACCTTCCCAGATCATGCAGCAAGCCGGAGACAAACAGCTGCTCGGTCTGTGCAACATTTTTATGAGCAGCAAAAACCCTGGATAAAATACCGCAAACCAGGCTGTGCCTTAAAAATGAGTGCATATCTATGGTTTTATCTGGAAGATTTTTGAAAATCGAAATGACACTGATACCCAGGGCGAGTACCGAAATTTCTTGGGTCCCGATAAGGGACACCGCATGGGATACGGTACTTATTTTCGATGGAAGACTATAAAATGGCGAGTTAACAATTTTTAACACCACTGCCGTCAAACTCGGGCTTCTGCTCACCACCTGGGCAATGTGTTCGGCGGAAGACATAGGATTTTCGACAACTTTCTTTAACTCAAATGCAACCGACGGAAGTTCAGGCAAAATTATATTTTTCTTTTGCAGTTTCTTCAGGAAATTCTTTTCTTGCTCATGTTGTGGGATCGACTGTTTGTCAACGGTTGAATTGTCATCCTCCACGATGATGTTGTGTTTACATCTGTACTGCAATGCAATCCTGTATATTTCTTTGACGGCCGGATGTTCCAGATCCAATTGGCAAAAAAGAGCCTTAACACTTTTTTTTGTTCGTTCAATCATCGCAGGATCTATCAACGGATCAGAGGTATCATCGTGGCGACCGGCCTCCACTAGATT
>JAFDCA010000578.1 GCA_019313025.1 Deltaproteobacteria bacterium | reverse complement strand
TGCTTTTTGGCGCAGTTTTTCAATTTTATCCAACCGGATGGCCTCGTCGACCTGCAATAAAGCGTTTTTAACTTCACGTGAATCGGGCCGGAACGATTTTGCCTTTAAAAGCGTTGTTCTGGCACGTTGATAATGGCCATTGTGATATGCTGTCAGTCCATCCGACATGAGTTTCCGAAACTGTTCGCTGACGATTTTTTCTTTCATCCGGTTTACGCCGTTTTGAGCGATCCTGGATTCAGGGTCCAATTTCAGTGCCCTCTGAAAGTCGGTATGTGCAAAAGCAAACCGATGGTTTTCTTCATGGTTATTCCCCGATGTTATTAAACGGTTCACTTCATCAAGCTTTTCAGCCTTGTTTAAACTCCTCTGGGCGGATTCATCGGACGGTTGAATCTTTAAAGCGATAGAAAATTTTTGTCGGGCAATGACACTGTCACCATTTTCAAGTGCCTTTTGCCCTTTCTCCATCAGTTTTTGAAAAACCGTTCCGGTGTTATCGATCAACGCTTTCGCTTTATTGGCTGCTTGAGCATATTTTTCAGTTGCATCAGCAAACGAACTGTCTATAAGCAGTCGGTCTCCTTCCTGGCTGAGGGCTATCATGGCTTTATATTCATCACCACCCCATAAACGCCCCTCTTTTTCTTCTATTTCTTTTTTAAGTTTCAATAGCCTTGCCAATGCTTTGTCTGCCGCTTCTTTTTCCAGCTCAAGGCGGGCGGTATCGACGGTCTGCAATGATTGATTTGGTGGTGGTTGCTCTAATGGCACAAAAACCGGTTCTTTTTCGGTGTCGGCCTCTTTAGTATCCGTTTTGGGAACATTCAAATCCTGTTGTTTTGGAATTCCGGTTTTCGATGGTTCCGGTTGCTCCGTATCTTTTGCCAGATTCACCGGGTGTTTCGATATGTGGCGAATAAGAAAAAGACCGCCGGTAACCAATGATATCAGAATTATTAGAAACCATATGATGGTAATCGAGGTTCGCCGAAATGAACGATGTAGGTCGGGCTGCTCGCTTCCTTTGCGCACCTCAAGGGGGGTGATGATTTCCACGCCAAAATCTGAAGTCGGTTTGCTTTGAGGAGATTGAGAGGGGGTTTCGGACGACATCATTGGATTTGATCCTCGATTTTATTCAGTGTCTTCGGATGTTATTTTTTCTTTATGTTCCGACGAGATTTCCGGATCAAAACCGGTTTCTGTGATATATATCTGTCGCAGCAATTCACGCCAGTGTTTAAATTGTTCTTCGGCCGATCCGGTCAGCTCATACTGCTTGCCTTCGAATTCCATGACAATGGGCTGCATTTCGCTGCCGAACGATTCGCTCAGCTCCTTGATGGCTGCCGAGTGGATTTCGGCTTCTTTGGTCACATTAAATCCGTTGATGATGACCTGGCCGCCGATTAAAATCATACCCATCTGAAGGGCACCGGTGTTTTTGACTTCTCCCGCATTCAGTGCAATCGCACCTGCCAGCAATAACATGCCGACCAATTTTTGATTTAAGGCGCTGCGTTCAATTTTCCTGATGGCCTTAATTTCTTCATAATTGAGCTTGCGCCAGTTCTCATAGGAAGACCACATGTTTGCATAATATTCTTGATAGTAATCATTCAAGGTGTCCACATACATGGTTTCTCGTTCCCGTATTTTTAGCAGACGGGTCATGATGGTGTCCCCGTCAGCAGGCAGGCGATTGACGGCGATGAGATTTTTTTTGTCTGTTGTCAGGTAGCCATTGTATACGGATGGCGCAAAATCTTGTGCGAATTTTAATTTCGAGATGGTGCGGATGTTCTTGATCTCATCGGGGGACAATTTCATGAGATAAGTGGCCATATCATTGGAGATGGTATTGTATAAATCCTGATACGCATCTTTTTCTCCGACCAAATTTCCCGAATAGAATGCCAAGGTGGCTTCGGATTTATATTTTTTGCTGAACCAGGTTTTCTGGGTCGAATCCATCACATCGATTTGAATTATCAAGTTCTCTCCGTTGGATTCAAGAACTTTGCCTTTGACCAGAACGTCGATACTTTTCGTTTCACCTGGAAGAACACGCACCGCACCCCAATAGCTGCTTTGCTGTAAGGTATTTTTCAAATGATACGGCATGAAATGATGTTCTGCTTTTCTGATTTGCTGACTGGTGTGTTCTTTTTTGGCTTGCTCCTGTGTAAATTTGTCGGATTCAAAAACGAGGATGCCGACATCGAGCAGTTGTTCTTCTAATATTTCTTCTTGGGCTTTCATTATGGTCGTCGGACCCACCTTTTGAGCATTAAAGGCGGCACATCCCGTGAACAAAATCAAAATGAAAATCATAAATAATTTGATGGCTTTACTTGGACGTATTTTTTTTATAGTGTTCATATTCCTTCCAGAGCTTTTCTTTAAGTTCGGGATCGGATTCTTTTTCTGCCGCTTCGCGAAGCTGTCTGGCAACGATGTCATCATCTTTGGGATCGTAGCGATGTTGGGGATGACGCTGGGAACCTTCCATTCCTTCCCGAGATTTTCCTTGGGTCGTCAATGCGGTGTCATCCGTGCTTTCTTTGGTGTCACTTTGCTTTCCGGCTTCCGGGGTGCTTTTTTCTTTTTCGGCTTCTCTTGCTTCTTTGCTGGAATCCGGATGGGATTCATCGGTTTCGGTGTTTGAATCGGTATCTATCTCGATGCCCTTGTCACGCAGGCGTTGTGCTGCAGCTTCAGCCTCTTGGGCCAAATCCTGAAGTTTTTCTGATGATTTTGCCTGGATCAAATCCAATTCCTTAAGCAGCATCTCATCGAACTCGGCTAGGGAACTGTCGAGCTTTCGATCCAAGACGGTCACTTCATCTACGACCTGTTCTTCGGGAATGGAAGGATCCAGCATCGCCGAAGTGGCATCTTTATGCAATGCTTCGTGAGTTGCTTTTCGGGCATTGTATCTGGCGCTAAGCGCTTCCATTTTATCCACTTTCTGACGGTTTTCAGCAACCATGGCCTGCACTCGAATCAAGTACGCATGATAATCTATTATGATATCCGGTGGTATATGCTCTGATTGTTTTAACTTATCCAGCTCAAAAGAGATGCGTTCTTCGGTGGCCATACTGATGCGTAAGTCATTGCGCGCCGTTTCAAGGGCAGATTCAATTTTTTGCATAGATGTGGCATAAAGGATGGTCGACGGCATAAGCCATAACACCATGACCAAAGTAGCTTTCCACCATACGGAAGCGTTCTTCATCATTATGATAACCTGTTCGTTGAAAAATAAAAAATGTATCTGAAATTAATGCAAAATTAACATTTGTACTGGCTAAATATAAGAAATTTGAGAATCCCTGTCAAGCTGCGCTCGGTTTTGCCTCGGGGTGTGGGTCAATAAACCAGCGATTCGATCTCAATATCATTTTTAGAACCACGCGTAGAACCTGCTCAATTTTTTATTGCTCTTTAGTAAGCTTAAGCCGCTTCTTTTATACGCCGACTTCTTTTCAACTCGGTGGCTGTTTTTTAGGATATAAATAAGGGTGCTCAACTTCCAGTAAAGTTACTTAAGTTCGATTTTGCCAAGTTTCTTGATTTTTAGACATACAATATATAGCAATTTAATTCAGTATACTACAATATGTGCTAATTCTATAAAATTATATTATAATTATATATAATTTTGTTTGACATCCTAGAATTATTTGCATATGAATAATTATTATTGCCCTGGGTTAACCATCTATATAATGCAATTAAAGGAGTTAATCAGTAGAGATATGATTAAAGATGTCATTAAAGATATCATTCCTTTCGCATTTTTGATTGGGTGTATTTTATATATGCTTTTATGATTTTTTTATGAAGCAATATAGTAACCATGTGGCACAATTTTTAAGTGTGCCAGGCTACAAATAAAGTCTTTGAAGCCTGGCCTCCTATAGCCCCTGGGCAAATATAGCCCCAGGGGTTTTTTATTGCCAGGACAAGCCCGAATACTCATTCTGGGTTGTGAGTGTTAATCTTCCTCCATCTGCTTTTCAGCCGTATGTGCTTAGCCCCTAGAATTAGGATTTTGCCTGAACATGACTTTCCGTTCAGTCACCAATTGGGAGAAATGGCATGATAATAAAGTACTTAATTTTAGGCATCACACTTGTTTATGTTGTTACAGTTATCATTGTTTACCTGAAACCTGATAAATCGATCCGACGGTGAATCATTGGATGTGCTTTTTACGAAAGCCGTCTGTGGTGGTATTTCCATTAAAGGTCATTTTCCCACTTAACCTCCTTTATAGCAGTTGCCAAAAATATGTTCCGATTGAATGAATAACGGTCACGATTTACCGTAAGCCGCCGGATGAAACGGAAGGTTATTCTGACAATAGGTATAACACCTGGTATCGCATACCAGGGTCTTTTTTGATACAGGGCATCTATCAATCTACTAAAATCTCCTTAACCTTATTTAAACAGAGGTCGTCTTAAAAATACTAAGCGTGATGAAATTGAGGAGGGACACCAT
>JAFDCA010000577.1 GCA_019313025.1 Deltaproteobacteria bacterium | reverse complement strand
TTTGATTTTATTTTTTAATTTGAAATACTTCGAAGATGTTCTCTTTAACGCGCTCTAATTTGTTCAGACAGCTTCCCGACCTCAACGAAATCATCCGGCGGCTTACGGTAAATCGTGACCGTTATTCATTCAATCGCAACATATTTTTGGCAACTGCTATAATCTTTTGTTTTTTATCGTTTTAGATCATGCAACCGGTAATATATAATCGGCAAGTCTAGAGGATGTCTGACGCAGATTTTGACTGAGTATCCTTGAGATTCCCTTGAGAATGGTTATGCCGATTTGAGGATAGTCTTTAAGTATCGTATCGAAATTCATTCGGGTTAATGTGAGAAAGGATGATTTTGTCCTGGCTTTTGCCGTCGCCGATCTAGGAAAATTATCAAGTATTGACATTTCCCCAAAAGAACGCCCCTTGGGTAAAACGGCAATCACGACACTCTCTCCGGTTACAGATTTTTTATGAACATCGATTACACCATCCAATACAAAGCAGATATAATCCCCTTTATCCCCTTCTTTAAAAAGGATTTCACCCTTATCGATCTCATAATAATTCATATGATCTGCAACAATATTGAGTTGGTTTCCCTTGAGAGCATCAAATAATGGAAAGTCAATAAGGTAATTGATGATATCCTTTCTAATCTTGTTTCCAGGTATGGCTTTAATTTTTTTCATGATATGGTCCTTATATATCTATCTCATATTTTTTCTACGGCTTTTTTAGGTGATTACCAATATTATTTGTTAAAAATTTAGAATCTTCGATGGAAAACGAATGTATGGTTTCACCATTGCCATCGATTTCTTTGAATATCAATTCGCCATGACAGTCCTCATTGATCACCAAAGGTTTTTCATGTTCACTTTTAATTGTTTTAAATATCTCTTTCTCAATATTATCGTGAGGTCTGGATTGGGCGATTCTTTCAATAATATTTGAGGTAATATTATCAATAATAGTTTCCCGTCTGGATTTCGCAGGGATATTGATCCTATCCGGTGCGTTGGTATCGATATCCTCCGGTCGATCAGAGATCATGCTTTGACGAATCTGGTCTCCATAAACTCGAAGAACATTGTTTATATGATGCGCTGATATTGCCATATATTTTTCTTTGGCCGACGTTGAACGATTGATGAGGCTTGCCCGCCTCACCGCCCCGCACACGGGATCTACGACAAGCGGCATCTTCGACTGGCGGGGTTGCCGTAGAAACAGAGATTGCAGAAAATGGTTTTATAGATAGCTGTGCTTGTTAAATTTGGAGCAAAAATTGTACCAATCTAAGGAATAGCTTTATTGTTTTGAATTACAGAAGGTTAAGAGGGGATTTTTGTTCAGACTATCTCACAGACCGGTAAAATTTGCCGTTTTTTTGCCATTTTTTGTCAATGATTGCTGATTTTACCTGTCTATTTTAGTTTCAAAAACATTTCGTTATTTGCGGGATCTTCGATGTGCATCTAGGGTAGGAAATGCTGTTAGTCCGGATTGGTTGTTCCTGTTTTTTCAAAATTGTCCATCCATTTTCTGATACGATCCTCGCCGTAGGCCTTTTTCCATTCAACAAGAATGTTGTCAATTGGAATATCCGCAAAGGTCCCGTGATACTCCAGATATTCCATGAACTGTTTTTTTTCACGGTTAAATTCATGGAAAATGGCGTCTTCTTTACCGTTGAAGTCAAGGGGCGTTACATGATGTTTTTTGCACAATTCGATATTGAAGGTGGGGGTGGCCTTGATCCATTTTCCGTTCAGATAAAATTCCGTGTATCCATGATAAACAAACAGATCTGAACCGATGAATGCCAGAAGTTTAGGGGTGGCCAAATGATTTTTCACCGTGGCAAACCCCAACCTAGAGGGAATACCGCAGGCCCTTCCTAAAGCGCAGAGGAGTCCGGCTTTGCTGATGCAAAACCCCCGACCGGAATTGATGATATTGCTGGCTCTGTAGTGCTCAGGAAGATAAAAGGGGTAATAGGGATCATACCAGATTCTGTCCCGCACTGCGTAGTAGAGTTTTACGGCTTGGGCAGCAGGATCACTGCCCGTATCTTTTATGATTTTATTGGCGTATTCAATGACTGTTTGATGATCGCTGTTTATGATGGATGTGGGTGATAGATATGTTTGATCAACAAAATCCATTTCAAATTCTCTATTCTAAAAATGTCAAAAACAAATAAGTTTATCACGAAAACACGAAAAGAATGATTTGATGGGGCGCTTTCTGCTTTCGTTTTTTCGTGATTGGTTTTTTACTCTCTGCTAAAAAAAGTTACAAGTCCATTTATGTGTGGAACGAAATTATAAATTTGAAGACTATGTTAAAAGTCCATTTTTAGGCTTCATCATATTTGCCGTGAATCTTTTGTTCGTCAGATAAACACCGGAGCAGACCAGAAGGGTGCCGATGAACAGTGAAAGGGTAATCGGCTCGTCTAAAATAAAAAATGCCATCACCACGGCGCTGATGGGAACAAAATTGATAAACAGGCTTGCCTTCATGGGTCCGATCTTTTTTATGCCTTCATAATACCAGACAAATCCAATGACGGTTCCGAAAAACCCAAGATAAAACATCCCCACCCAATCCACAAGGTGGTAATGGCGAAAGTTTTCTAAGGCACCTTCAAAAAACGCCGGAAAAAAAAGTAAAAACGCTCCGATCACCGAGGAATAAGATACCGCTGCCAGCGGCGACAACCCGTCCATGACTGCCTTCCCGATCAGCGAGTACGCCACCCAGCTGAACACACAGCTAAAGATGAAAATTTCTCCCCATCCCACTCCGCCGCTGAAGATTTCAGCGAAGCGTCCTTTTGAGATCACAATCACAGCCCCGGTGACCGAAAGGATAATGCCGACAACTTTGATCAGGCTCAATTTTTCCTTGAAAAAATACGCGGAAAACAGGGTAATGAATATGGGATTTCCGGCAATGATGACGGCCGCCCGCCCGGCATGGATGATTTTGAGTCCTTTAAAAAAGAAAACATTATATAAGAATACACCGCTCATTCCTAACAAAACCAGTGGAAAAATCTGTCTTTTCTGTAAAATCGGCAGTTTGCCTTCGATTTTGTAGGTGAACAAAATGAGAAAAATAGACGCAATGAAGAATCTGAAAAATGCTGCGGAAAAGGGTCCCACATCTTTTGCCACCACCCGGCCGGCGATGAAGGTGCCGCCCCAAAAAATGGCGGTAAATATAAGTTTGACATATACAATCATTATATAATTATATAAAATGACCTTGGTTGCTTGGAAAAGTGCTTATTTGTCCCATTTTAAGTGGATAAGCAAAAAAGTGTTTATCACGAAAGAACGAAAATTCGAAAACACGAAAAGAATCATTTAATTTCGTGATTGGTTTTTTTAATTTTTACCACAGACCATATAAATTTCGAAGTCTTAACCCATCTATTGGGCAGATGGCTTGATAAAACCAAGCGTTAACAATATATCCACCTGCTCCCCCACCGGGTTCATGGATATGGGTTGGAACTGCTCCACCTGTTGTTTCATTTTTTCAAAAGCTTTACGGGTGATCCGCTCTGAGCCTGCCACCAGCCGAACACATCCCTGAAACACAAAAAAACTTAAAAACAAAGTGATGGTGATGG
>JAFDCA010000576.1 GCA_019313025.1 Deltaproteobacteria bacterium | reverse complement strand
CCGAAAGAAGGGAGTCCTTCGCCGGTTATGGGATGTTTTTTGAGTCCTTGGACAAACGCCTTGTTGGCGGCTTTAAATTTTTCCGGGTCTTTGGGTAATCGGGTGGGCATGCCGGTGTCGTCAAGAATGATCACCTTGACGCCTTTGGTTCCCATAACCGCACCGACACCCCCGCGACCTGCATGCCGGGTGGGTCTTTGCTCCATGTCGGTAAAGGCAACGGAAGCGGCGGCCATTTTCATCTCGCCGGCCGGTCCAATGGAGATACAGGCAACCTTATCGCCATATTCTTCTTTAAGTTTGTCAATCAGGTCATAGTTTCCCATCATTTTTAGACTGTTGTCCTGGACAATTTCTACACCGTCTTTGTTGATAATTATTTTATAAAGGGTGTCGTCATTGGGCTTGCCTTCGAGCACAATGGCGGCATATCCGAGACGGGCGAGTGCCTGAGCACCCTGACCGCCGACATTGGCTTCCTTGATTCCGCCGGTGAGTGGACTTTTACAACCCACCGAAGCCCGCCCGGACTGAGCAGCGTGACTTCCGCTCAAAAGTCCGGGGGCAATCACCAGTTTATTGTCTTTTCCCAGAGGATGACATAACGGCGGTACCTCCTTGCTGATAATCGCCGATGTCATACCGCGACCACCCAAACCGGCGTAGTCGGCCAGCGCTTCTTCAAAGGCTTTTGGTCCCTTTTTGTCTCCCATGTTGATTCTTAGAATTTTGTCCATGGTCACCTCCCTTTATCTATTGAGTGCTATTAAAGCGTCATAAGATCATTTTGAAGGACTTTTTGAGTATATATAATTTTATAATATTTTGAGTTTATCGAAGGAATCTTGAATGTCAAGAAAAACCCTATATAGGAGATATTGGTACCACAAAGATGTGAAATGATGGAAAGCCTTTTTCGATACCTGCTTGAACAAGGCCAACCAGGTATCATTAGATGAGATTTGATTAAAAAAAAGTGTGAGAAATTTGGGTCTAGTCTAAAGTTACGCCAATCTGCTTCCTTTCGACGCCATTTTATCACTGTATTCGCCGGTAAAGGTCAGACGATTGGAAAGTTTGTTGACAGAAAAATTGTTTTGGAACACTTCCAAGCCAAAATCATCCAAGGAAGAAAGGTTGCATGTATCAATGAAAATTTTGCCAACTTTTCCGATTTGTTCTTTGAGGATATTGACCAGTTGATGTGCGGAAGAACCGTCGAAATCACCCGAGAGTTTAAGATGAAGGTCGTCGCTGTTTCGATGAAAACGGATACGGAAATTTGAAGCCATCCATCTATTCCTGAGTATGATTGTTTGTTTATGTCTATGTAAGATTCTTTTTTGTGTGAAATATCTTCGTGTTATAGAAAGTCTGCTACCACAGGGTGTACGGGTTGCGCGGATTTATTAGCAGACGGATCGGTTTAACGCTTCATCAGATTGAAAACATTGTTGTAGGTTCCGAATCTGTTGGGGCGAATCCGGTCATTTTGGGGGTCTTGTTTCCACTTGCCATCCACCAGAAACTTATATTCATATTGTCCGGGAAGAAGGAGCACGGCCTTTGTCCATTTTCCATTATTATCTTTTTTCATGGGATGCTTTTTGGGATTCCAATTGTTAAAATCTCCCATAAGGATCACCTCTTTTGCATCCGATGATTCGAAAGAGAACGTTATCTTGTGCCGTTTGATTTTATTTTTTGGGTTGTCTTTTTTCATGGGATAACTCCTTGAAAAATATTTATTGTACAAACTTAAATTCGAATTGAATAGCTCAATATCAGGTTGTCCTTCTGTGTGTCTATAGATGGGGGGCTTCATTTTAATGGGCCAAATCCCCAAAGAGCGGGAGTTTATCCCAGACAATCGGGAAAAAAGCCAGCGGGAGGACGAAGACAGATTTAAGGCGAAATTATTCTTTCCATAGATCAACATCGATAATTCCTATCCGTGCGGCATATCGAACCAGTTCCAAGGTATTGTTTAGATCGAGCTTTCGCAAAATATTTGTTCGATGATTCTCAACGGTTTTAGGGCTGATGAAGAGTTTGCCGCCAATCTGCTTGGCGGTATGTCCTTCTGACAGCAAAACCATCATTTCCTGCTCGCGGGGAGTCAGCGTTTCATAGGCGGCATCCGATATTTTGTCATCCTCTTCCGGGATATTCATAAGCTTTTCGATGACTTTATGAGAAACATGGCTGTCCATAAAACATTCTCCTTTCAAGACGGCCGCTACCCCTTGTAAAAGTCTTTCCGTTGCCGATTCCTTTACCACATACCCTGTTGCTCCAGCCTGAAATGCTTTAATGATGTATTTCATTTTGGAATGCATGGTGACCATCATAATATGTGTTTCCGGTGATATACCCTTCAGTTCTCGGGCGAGATGAATACCGCTTTGGTCGGGCAGACACATGTCTATCAGTGCCAGATCTGGCCTTAACTTTTTTACCAGCCGGAGAGCTTCGCGTGCTGTTTTGGATTCCCCCACCACTTCATATCTATCATCGCGTCCGATGATGGATTTGAGGCCCTCCCTGAACAGGGGATGGTCGTCAATGATTAATATTGTTTTTTTATGAACCATGTTTTTTCCCATAATAAGGAAATTTTATCAAAATCTTTGTGCCTTGATCCGGTTTTGATTGAATGTCCATATCGCCTTTAAGAAGTTTGACCCTTTCTTTCATGCTTCGAATTCCCATTCGTCTTTCTTCTACGATACCGGTCAGGCGTTTTTGTATATCAAAACCTTTACCATCATCGTTTATTCGAAGAATAACGTTTGGGAAAGCAGCAACAATTTTGACGTTTACATGGCGGGCATCAGCGTGTTTTTTGGTGTTGGTAAGAGCTTCTTGAACAATACGGTACAGGTTAATTTCGGTGTCAAAATCTAACGTTAAATCTTTCATGCCGGCGGAATGGAAGTCAACGGTTATTCCATTGTTTTCAGAAAAATCATGGCAATACTGTAAGAGTGTCTTCACCAGACCTATTTCATCGAGAACCGGAGGGCGCAGATCATACGCAAGATCCCTGACGGCTTTAATAGATTCCAGAAATGCTTTTGACATTTCTGATACTTTTCGTTTGATGTCGGAGGGTATCCCGAGCGTGTTGTCAAAGAGTGTTTCATAGCCGATTTTTAATGCGGAAAGCTCTTGGGCCACATGATCGTGTAGATCTCGAGAAATCCTCTGACGTTCACTTTCCTG
>JAFDCA010000575.1 GCA_019313025.1 Deltaproteobacteria bacterium | reverse complement strand
TTGGTGTTGGTGTCTGTTGAAAAAGGCCTCGAAGATAAAACGGTTGCTGACTTAAGGGATAAATTTGTCAGTTTGGGTTCATTTCAATCCATTGATCAAAAAGATACTATAAAATTAATGAAAACTACCCGCGACATTGAACAAAAATCATCGGAAACCGACACATCATCTTTTTCAGAGTTGAATAAACACATGAATTTAATCATATCGGAACAAAAAGCCTTGCTTGATGAAATAAACAGTTTCATTGAAGACATTCGAAAAATAAAAAAGAATTTTTAAATAACGCAACCGTCCACAAAAAGGACCGGTTTGCCAAATAATGGTACTAAAGAGGCTACAAAGTGATACTTGTGATCGGTGAAATCTTATTCGACATATTTGAAAAAGAGAAGCAGCTTGGCGGGGCGCCGTTTAATTTCGCCTATCATCTAAAAAATTTCGGATTCCCGGTGCGCTATATTTCACGCATTGGAAACGATACCCATGGAAAAGAGATTTTAAACCTATTAGAGCATTATCATTTTAACACCGATGACATCCAGATGGATGACAAACACGATACCGGCACGGTTATCGTTCAGCTCAGTTTATCAGGCAATCCCACCTTTCACATCAATATGGATGTGGCGTATGATTTTATCAATTATCTTCCAGAAGAGCATTCGACTTTTGTTGATATGGCCGACGTTATTTATTTCGGGACGTTGGTGCAAAGAAGCAATCGGGGATTCAAGAACATTCAGCGGTTCATGGAAAACCGACGTTCCGATACCGTTTGCTTTTACGATATCAATTTGCGGCCGGACTGTTATTCTGATAAGGTGATTCTCACTTCACTGGAACACGCTGATATACTAAAACTTAATACACAAGAACTTGATGAATGTAAGAGAATCTTTGGATTTTCAAAAGATAACGATGCATTTGTTCATTTTTTAATGGATCGATACCGATTGAAAATCGTGGCGATCACTATGGGAGATAAGGGAAGCGAATTGTACACCAAAGACGGTCAATTTCAAACAAAAACAAACCATGTTTCGTCCATCGTCGATACCGTGGGGGCCGGAGATGCATATTCTTCAATGCTGGCTGTAGGAATTATA
Organism: Deltaproteobacteria bacterium; assembly: GCA_019313025.1. The sequence goes on along the minus strand of JAFDCA010000575.1, from coordinate 6,792 downwards.
AAAGGATGGGAACCTGCAAGAATGCTGTCCATGGCATCCATGTTTGCATCGCGCATTTGTGAGATTAGAGGCGCCATTCCCGAGTCCCGGGAGTTTTATGAGCCGATAAAAAAAATGATTCAAAATGGAGGATAACATGACCCCCAAAGGTTTTTACATCCAAATGTTCAGTATTCATGGTTTGTTGCGATCCGAAAATATGGAACTCGGCCGTGATGCAGATACCGGAGGTCAAATCAAATATGTTATTGAATTGGCAAATGCCCTCTGCCAACGAGAAGAAGTAAGACAGGTCGAATTGTTTACGCGATTGATTTCAGATAAATCCGTATCCAAAGATTACGCAAAACCGGTTGAAAAGGTGAACGGCAAATTCAAAATTGTACGAATTCAATGTGGTGGAAGGAAGTACATGCGCAAAGAACTTCTGTGGCCGCACCTGGATGAATTTGTCGATAAAACCATTAGATACATCAAGCAACAAAACATGATACCCGATATTGTACACGGTCATTATCCCGATGCGGGGTATGTGGCCATGCAGTTGTCGGAGATTTTCGGAATCCCATTGATTTACACCGGGCATTCCCTGGGCCGCTCAAAGTTGAAAAGCTTGTTGAACAATGGCATGAAAGAAGCCGATATCGACAAAAAATTCAAAATTAACCACCGCATAAAAATGGAGGAAGACGTATTAAAACACGCAGATCTCGTTGTCTCAAGCACCCATCATGAAATCAAAGAGCAATACGGTCAATATGAGAACAGCCACATCCCCAAGTTCAGTGTCATTCCTCCGGGATTGGATGTCGATACATTTTATCCCTTTTATCATGATATTTTGTCGGATGCAGAAAAAAACGAGGCCAGAATGTATGCCCATGCGTCACTGCTTGAAGAACTCAACCGATTTTTCATGCATCAGGATCGTCCGCTGATTCTGAGTCTATGCCGCCCGGACAAACGAAAAAATATTGGCGGGTTAATCACAGCATACGGAGAAGATTTAGAACTTCAATCCATGGCGAACTTGGCTGTTTTTGCAGGAATTCGAAAAGATATCTCCAAAATGGAAGACAACGAGCGTGACGTTTTGACAGAAATCCTTTTGTTGATGGACAAATACGATCTTTATGGGAAAATTGCCATTCCCAAAAAACACGACTTTGAATATGAAGTACCGGAACTATACAGAATTGCGGCTGAAAAAAAGGGGGTTTTCGTCAACTCCGCTCTTACCGAACCATTTGGCATTACCTTGATTGAAGCAGCCGCCTCCGGACTGCCCATCATTGCACCCAATGACGGGGGTCCGCTCGATATTGTTAATAATTGTGAATGTGGTCTGCTGGTTGATACAACGGATACCAAGGCTTTGGCAACCGTCATCAAACAGATTATTACAGACAACGAGAAGTGGAAACAGTATTCTAGGGCCGGGGTAATGAATGTACGAAAGCACTACACTTGGGCAACCCATGCAAAGACCTATTTAAACGAAATCAAACATGCCGCCGAGAGCCTTGATACGGAGAAAATGAAGATCGCTGTTCCATCGGATGCCATTGGCAAACGTTTGACCAAGCTCAATTATTTTATTATTACGGATATCGACAACACGCTCATTGGCGAACAGAATGACCATCTGGATGAATTGTTGAAGGTATTAAAAAAGCATCGGAAAACCATCGGTTTTGGCGTTGCCACCGGACGGACGATCGACTCGGCTCGAGCGTATCTTGAAAAACATGGCGTTCGTTCTCCGGACATCATTATCTCATCTGTTGGATCGGAGATTTACTATGGAAAAAACAATCATTATGCCAAGGGTTGGGCGGTCCATATATCCGCCAAATGGGACAGAAAAAAGATCGTCAACACACTTGAGGGACTTCCGTTTTTGACATATCAGGAAGAAGCCACGCAACGCCGATATAAAGTCAGTTACAACATGCGGCCGGGTAAAGACAGGCTCCCCAAAATTCACGAGCGGCTCCTTCGTAATAAATGTCGTTACACGCTCATCTATTCTCACAACAAGTATGTTGACATCCTCCCTTACCGGGCATCAAAAGGAAAAGCATTGCGTTATCTCAGTTATAAATGGGAAATTCCCTTAAATCACTTTCTTGTATGTGGAGATTCGGGCAATGACGAAGAAATGCTTCGAGGAGATCCCCTTGCAGTCATCGTTGGAAACTACAGTTCTGAACTTGAAAAACTTAAAGGCCAACGGAACATCCATTTTTCAAAGAAAAAATATGCCGGAGGTATTATAGAAGCCATTCGACATTATAAATTTTTAGAAAAGGCAACACAAAAGGCTGATTGATGATGAAAAATATACTGGGATCAATTATTGGAAAAAACGAGCGCAAAGACTTTAAAGAACTCATATCGTTTGTCACAAGCCAACAGCAAAACATTTATCTAAGAAACGGAATCATACAGCTGTTCCGAGAGTATTGTGATCAAAATCGGAAGACAAAGAAATTTCGTCAAAGCTCTTCGCTGTTTGATTTTTTTAAGAAAGTACAAGAGCTTTTTATTACCAAAGAACATCTCGTCCTGATGCATCGTTATGCCATTGCAAAGTACCGTTTTTATATGGTTCGAAAAGATGGTGAATACATGGAAGAAATTCCGCTTTCAACATATCTGGATCTAAAAGATTATTATGCACTACAAAAGAGTAGAGATGGCCATCATCTTCATATTGATTTCATGCCGTTTTATGATTTTTCACCATCCATACGCGACACGCGTTCTGTTGGAAGCGGTATCCGTTTTTTGAATCGATACTTAAGCAGCAACATTTTTAGCCGACCGGATGAGTGGAATACAAAACTATTCGAGTTTATTAAACTCCATCAATATAACGGCCGTCAGTTATTGGTAAACGGTGCTATCCTCAGAGACTTGAGAGCTTTCTATGCTGCGCTGGAACAGCTTTTAGAATGGCTTAAAAAAAAGAAACCCGAAACACCATTTTCAAGCGTTGAAGCGAGAATGAAAAAATCCGGATTCGAAGTCGGTTGGGGCAATACCGTGGGACGGATTATCGAAACCGTTGAAACGCTGCTGAATCTCATTAATGAGCCCACCGATGAACTGTTGGAACGATTTATATCTCGCGTCCCCATGCCGTTGATTTCAAAAATTGCCATCATTTCACCCCATGGCTGGTTTGGTCAAACCAATGCCCTGGGAAAGCCCGATACCGGTGGTCAGGTCATCTATATCCTCGATCAGGTGAGGGCTCTGGAACGGCATCTAAAAGCAGAAATTCAACTGACCGGACTGGATGTCGATCCAAAAATAATTGTTCTGACCCGATTGATCCCTGAAGCCGAGGACACCACCTGTGATCAGCGCATGGAAAAAATTTTTCAGTCTGATAACGGCTGGATATTACGGGTTCCGTTTCGAGATGAGAAGTATAATGTGGTTAAACACTGGGTCTCTCGTTTTAAAATATGGCCCTATCTGGAGACATTTGCAGAAGATTCATCGAAAGAGCTTCTTGCAGAATTTCAGGGGCGACCGGATCTGATTATAGGTAATTATTCAGATGGAAATTTGGTGGCCTCTTTATTGTCGGATGCGTTTGACGTCATTCAATGCACCATTGCACATGCTTTGGAAAAAACAAAATATGCATTTTCTGATATCGGGTGGAAGGACAACGAGCAAGATTACCATTTTTCAATACAATATACCGCCGACATTTTTTCAATGAACAAATCGGACTTTATTATCACCAGCACATTACAGGAAATCATCGGAACAGAAGACACAATGGGTCAGTATGAATCTTATCAATTTTTTACCATGCCGGATCTGTATCAAGTCATTAACGGCATCAATCTGTTTGCACCAAAATTCAATGTCATACCGCCGGGCGTTGATGAAGAACTTTATTTTCCCTATTACGAAAAAGAAAAGCGGATCGATCACAAGTGGAAGCAATGGGAACAGCGGCTTTTTCATGATGCGTCCGAGGACGTTTTTGGAAATCTGGACGATCCCGATAAGCCGCCTCTTTTCACAATGGCCCGATTTGATAAAATTAAAAATATCACCGGTCTCATTCATGCATTTGGCCTTAGCAAAAAACTCCAGCAATCGTGCAACCTCATTTTTGCCGCCGGAACGATTCGTGTTAAAGATTCCAGAGACATTGAAGAAAGAAACGAAATTAACAAAGCATATGATCTCATTGAACGGTTTAATTTGCATGGTAAAGTCCGTTGGCTTCCGAGTATCAACAAATTGGATACCGGCGAGGTCTACAGAATAATTGCAGACCATAAAGGGATTTTTGTGCAGCCGGCGTTGTTTGAAGCGTTTGGTTTGACGGTCATCGAAGCCATGGCTTCGGGCCTTCCCACTTTTGCACCCAAATTCGGCGGGCCGCTTGAGATTATTGAATACGGGGTCAATGGATTTTTGCTGAATACGAGCAAGCCTGAACTGATATCAAAAAGTCTCGAAAATTTCATCGATCAGTGTGAAGCGGATAAAAATTTGTGGGAAACCATATCTGCTAACGGAGTTCAACGCGTTCAGGATCGTTTTAACTGGAAGTCCTACAGCCAGCGCCTCATCAACCTCACCAAATTATACGGATTCTGGCGGTTCGCCGTATCAGGTAAAGGTATGCTTGAAATGGATCGATACTGTGATTTAATTTACCACTTTTTGCTTAAGGAAAGAGCCCGCAACGTTGAAACCATACCCTCAATGCGAGCAACTTTTTAATTTTATTGCTTCCAGGAACCCATGCGCTGATACGGCCGGTAGATTAAATCAAATAAAATATCTTTACAAGGATGAAAAAATGCGAGAGTAAATGAATATCTAACTTACCATAATTAATAGAAAATTCAGACTTTATTGTTTGACGAAACTTAAGTCTTTAAGGAGTGTAATGATGCCGATATATGAGTTTAAATGTTTAAAATGTGATGAATTTATTGAACTGCTCATCATGAATAAGGATGAAGAAATTGAACTCAAGTGCCCAGCATGCGAGTGCGAGGAACTTGAGCGAGTTCTAAGTTCAACCAGCTACAGCATGGCCGAGGGTTCCGGAAAAAGCCAAGGGGTTAAATCCCAGACCAGAACCTGCGGCAGCGGCTCGTGTACCACCTATGAAATTCCCGGTCATTCACGGTAATGCTATCTCCACTTTTGATCGAAGTGAACGAATTTGATGCTGATTTACGATGATATATACGCCTGGAGAGGATGGGGCGGAAAACTAAAACTTGGTAGTGGAAAATGCAGGCTCCGCATCTATGACCTCAAAAAGGATGGTAAAAAAGGCTTGATGCATATCAGGCCGATAATCGTTGTGGTTTCCGATGTCAAAGAAAGCAAAATGTCCGTTAGAAGCTGCAGCAGTCACATCGCCACCCTTGTTGCAAAAGAGTTTAACATCGATCCCCATCGCATGCTCTGGGTAGAGTATTATCCGGAACACAAATATGGCGCCGGTGAAACACATATCATATCCGAAAAATTTGATGCGGTTGAATTTAACTGGCATGGGGACAAGGCCATTGAGCCCAAATGGCGGCCGCTGATGTCTCCGCTTCTGGATGAGATAAAAAAGCTGATTCGGAAATGATTAAAATAAGTTCGGCGTTCTTCATGAAATGTTCGGGATAAGGTAAAGGCAGATTTAAAAAGAGGTAGATATGGCCTTTGGTTTGGCGCTCATTATTATTTTTGGACTCGGTGCTGATTACCTCTTTAAACGTATCAAATTGCCCGGTCTGATCGGAATGTTGATAATCGGTGTTCTGGTGGGGCCATATGTATTGAATTTCATGTCTCCTGAAATGATGAAAGTCTCAGGAGACTTCAGAAAAATAGCCCTCATCGTAATTTTACTCAGGGCAGGGTTTGAGCTTCGTCGTGATGCTTTGAACCGTGTGGGACGTGCAGCCGTTATTATGAGTGCGGTTCCAGCTGTTTTTGAGATTGTCGGTATTGTCATCGTCGCACCCAAACTGCTCCATATGACCTATCTTGAGGCTACCATCCTGGGGTGCATATTGGCTGCGGTATCTCCCGCTGTTGTTGTGCCCCTCATGATCGATTTTATGGATCGGGGGAGGGGAGCTAAAAAGGGCATACCCACCTTAGTCCTTGGGGCTTCTTCACTGGACGACGTTTTCGTCATTGTTCTTTTTACGGTTTTTCTGGGCATGTATGGTGGAGACCAGACGAATATTTTTTTGCAGCTGGCCGATATCCCGATTTCCATTGTTTTGGGAATTATCATCGGACTCATTCCGGGATATTTTTTGTATCGGCTTTTCACCAAATATGACTGGAGACCCCCCAAACGCACCATGATGGTCATGGGGGTCGCCATTTTGCTGACATGGTTCGAATCGGTTGTAGAGGAGCATGTCGCCGTGGCAAGCCTTTTGGGTGTTATGGCCATCGGTTTTATAATCTTGGAAAAGGCGGAGCCGATTGCGCATCTTATTTCCCAAAAACTTAAAAAGCTCTGGATCTTTGCGGAGCTTTTACTTTTTGTTCTTGTGGGAGCCCAGGTTAACATTCATGTGGCGTGGAAAGCCGGATTGGCAGGGGCAATCGTTATATTTGTGGGACTTATCTTCAGAAGCGTCGGCACTTATGTGTCTTTGTTTGGAACACCTTTTGACTGGAAGGAGAAGCTCTTTTGTGTGATAGCATATATACCGAAAGCCACCGTTCAAGCGGCCATTGGTGCGATTCCCCTTGCCGCCGGTGTGGCAGCAGGGGAGGTCATTC
>JAFDCA010000574.1 GCA_019313025.1 Deltaproteobacteria bacterium | reverse complement strand
CCGGTTTATCTGATTTTACTTTAATGAATCATAAATCATTTCATGTTTTTTATACAATAAGGCCATATAATTAATTTGTCAAATATTAATTACATTTTTTATTTTTCCCCCGCTTTTATCCGTTTTTATGATATATAAGCTTTAAGCGTATTTACAGCTTCTTTTTATAAATATTTGTAAATAAAGTGTAAATGTCTGTCAAAGAATTACAAGAAAACCTAAAAAGCGTCTGTATGAAACGGACAAAATGATCTCACGAGTACTAAAAATAACGATTCTGTCTTTTATGTTTATCCTTGTTGTGGGTGCAAGCGCCTACCTGACGCTTACACTCATTATAAAAAGTGAAGACGTCGTGGTTGTACCCAACCTTGTGGGAAAAGAGGTTGTTTACACCCTTGAGTTGCTGACAGATTTGGGGCTTAACACAAAAGTTGAGGGGTCAGAATACAGCACCGAGATACCTAAGAACAATGTTATTTTTCAAGAACCGGAGCCTGGATCGGAAATAAAAAAGGGACGTGATGTCAGGATTATCATTTCAAAAGGTCCCAAATCCATCCCAATGCCCAACCTTGAAAAGCTGCCCGTTCAACAGGCCCGGATCATTTTGGAGGAAAACAACTTGTGCCAGGGACAAATATCCAGTACTTACAGCAACCATATTAGAAAAGATTCGATTATTGCCCAGGTTCCTTCTGCCGGAACAATGATAACCCGAAACGAGTGTGTAAACCTCCTTGTTAGCATTGGAATTCGACCACAGGAATACATGATGCCGGATCTTAAAGGGCGCTTTCTTGACAGTGCAATTCCACTGATCGAAAACAGCAATCTTATACTCGGAAAAATAAAATCTGTTTTTTACCATGACAAACCCTTGAATACCATCATTGACCAAGAACCATTATCCGGTTATTCCGTGACTGAAGGTGGTACCGTAAATCTTGTCATCAACAGAAAGCCTGGACGAAAAGGCCATGGTTATTTAACCGGTTCACCTGGCGGAACCTTTTTTAGGTACCGCGTCAAAGACGGTTTTTTAAAAAGACATATCCGTGTAATACTTAACAGTTTTGGTGTTTCGAACACCATATTTGACGAATTCTTACTGCCCGGAGAGGAAATCTGGTTCATTATCCCTCATAATGACAACACCACTGTTTTTCTTTACGAGGATGACAAATTAATAATGACTCAAGTTTATGACGACTTGTAATATTTGAACAAACACATTTTCTTTCGGTGCAGCGAAGCGACGGCGTGTTTCTCTTGAAAACCGAATGAATGTTTGAATGGTTTTAGCACGCGTTAGTCCGAGCCGAATAAAGTGATGACTCAAACAATCAATTTGATAATTTAGCGATAAACGGTTCTAAATTACTCAGGCACGGCTCGCGCTTGCCGGTGCTTTAGCACAAGTCTCAGTCGGTTGGAAAGAGATATACGCCGTTGTGAAGCGTTCTCCCGAGTATTGGGATCCAAATGCATTTTCGCTGAAAGTTAGGTTTCTGACACTTGACACGGGGTATTTATCGTGCAAATATCGTGAACAAAACTGTTTGATTTAATTGATCTTCGAATTGCCCGATACAGGAGTCTCGACCATGAAATATATCGCACCCTCAATACTGTCTGCTGACTTTTCAAAACTGGGAGATGAAATACAATCTGTTGAAAAAGCCGGAGCCGATTGGATCCATGTGGATGTCATGGACGGCCATTTTGTCCCAAACATTACCATCGGCCCTTTAATTGTCGAAGCCGCAAGGCGAATCACGTCGCTCCCCCTTGACGTTCATCTTATGATTGAAAATCCGGACCGGTATATTGAAGACTTTGCAAAAGCGGGAGCCGACCTGATTTCAGTTCAGGTGGAAGCCTCTGTCCATTTACACCGGACCATCCAGATGATAAAATCGCTGGATGTGCGCCCCGGTGTTGTGCTGAATCCTTCAACGCCGCTGTCTGCCATTGAATGGATCCTTGAAGATGTGGATTTTGTCATGATTATGAGCGTGAATCCGGGGTTCGGCGGCCAAAAATTCATACCCAACAGCATTGATAAAATCCGTTCCCTTCGAAACATGATTCAAGACCGGGGACTGTCCATTCTCATAGAGATCGATGGCGGGGTGAACGAGACAACCATTAAAAAGGTTTCAGATGCCGGAGCTGATGTTTTTGTGGCCGGGTCGGCCATTTTCAAAAGCCCGGACTATAAAAAAACCATTTCCAAACTTAGAGAGCTGATGGGCTAGTAATCACTCTGTTAGAAAATAGAGCTATCTTCTCTGACGCCCTTGATGTTGAACAGAAAGATTAACATGAACTAAGAAGTGAATCATAAAATGGATCATAGCAAAGACAGCTTAAAGGTTTTGGTCATCCACGGGCCCAATCTAAATATGCTGGGAAAAAGAGAGCCTGAAATATACGGTGAAACAACCCTGGATGAAATTAATTCTGACCTTAAAAACTTAGGAACAAAACTGGGAATTTCCGTCGAGGCCTTCCAGTCCAATCATGAAGGGGCCATCGTCGAAAAGATCCAGGAAGCTGCTTCAACTCAACAAGGAATTATTATCAATCCTGCTGCATATACCCACACCAGTATCGCCATTCGCGATGCACTGCTTGCCCTTGATATTCCGATCATTGAAATACATATTTCAAATATCTACAAAAGGGAACCGTTTCGACACAAATCCATGATATCGGATGTTGCCGCCGCCCAGATTACCGGACTGGGTATTAAGGGATACCGTATCGCATTAAAAGCCTTGGCAGAAATGATTCAAGGCCCGTGATATCTAGTTGCCGGATGCTTTTGATTTAACCCGGGTTTCGCACCTTTAATTTTCAACAACCCTGTTACAGTCCTAGTCGGCCGGAATATTGTTTATGGCAAAAACATAAGGATATGATGGAACACGCACACCAATCCATAATAGCAAAAGAAATCGGTATAAAAGAGTCACAGGTTCAGGCGGTTGAAGTG
>JAFDCA010000573.1 GCA_019313025.1 Deltaproteobacteria bacterium | reverse complement strand
TGTGTCATAGGCCGTGAGGCCAACAAAGACGATAACACCGATATAACTAACGATCAAACTCATACCGGAACTGCGAACAAATAAATTTACCACCGATGCGATTACAATTCCGATGAGCCCCATAATCATGAACTGCCCCATGGAGGTCAGATCACGTTTGGTGACCATACCGTAAATGCTCGATGCAATAAAAGTCGCCGCGCAAATAAAAAATGTTGAGGTTATTGAAGATCTTGTATATATAAGAAATATTGCTGAAATCGTTGCTCCGTTTAATGCTGCATACAGCACGAACAAAGAAGTTGCGGTTGAAGCCCGCATTTTGTGAACTCTGGCACTGATACTAAATACGAGAACAAGTTCACCAATGATCAATCCAAAAAAAATGAGTTGGTTTCCAAAGATCAACTTCAATAGGGTTTCGCTGTTTGATACATAAAATGCTACAATACCCGTTAATCCGAGACCGATGGCCATCCAATTATAGACGCTTCGAATGAACTCATTGACCTGAATTTGGGCCCGCGTTTGTTTAAGCGGAATAGATTGCATTTTAACCTCCTAAAATATCACTAACATTTGATTCAATGTCATTTTCTCTAAAAATATACGTCGGATATTTTATCTGACAGTTTGAACATATATAACACAGAAATATTGTATTGCAAGATTAAAAGCGTTTATTATTGAAATGAACCCTGAACAGTTATATCAGGATCTTAAAGAACTTTCTGAAAAATTAGGTGTTTCGGTGCTCGAGCATAATTTTCGAAAAACCGGTATAAATGTGAGAAGTGGTTTATGCAAAGTGAAAGGAAAAATGCTTTTCATTATGGATAAGCATCGGCCGATCGATGAAAAAAACGAGATACTTTTATCCTGTATCAGCAAAATGTCACTTGAAAATATTTATATTGTACCATATTTACGTGAAATGTTAAAAAGATGTCAATAGACTCAATTATCCATATTATTACAGTGGAGACATGCGCTTGGCCTTTAAGCTTGCGACCAATAATCCAGAGCATCATAAAGTTTACATAATATATCTTATCAGACACCATTAAAAAAGAACACGGTTTGGGTAGCAAGGGTTTTTCACCTTTAAAAAGAATTGAATGGGATGATCAACTGTGATACTTATTTTGTCTGGTCTGCTAAAAAATATAAATACTAAGAAATAAAATGAATTCATACCCCAGTATCCAGTACATGGGCCCCCCGAAAACAGATCAACACCGAATATACACTGTTTCAGAGCTCACTTCAGAAATTAAAGATATACTTGAAAAAACCTATCCATTCATCTGGATTTACGGAGAAATATCTAATTTTAATATTCCATCTTCCGGGCATTTTTATTTTACGCTCAAAGATGAGCAGGCTCAGATTAATGCGGTAATGTTTCGAAATCAAAACCGAAATTTAAAATTTAAGCCTGAAAACGGAATAAACATTTCAGGGCTTGGCAGAATCAGTGTTTATGAGCCTCGTGGAACATACCAGATTATATTTGAATATCTTGAACCAAAAGGTACTGGCGCCATCCAACGGGCGTTTGAACAGTTAAAGAAACGTCTTGCAGATGAAGGGTTGTTTGATGAGAAACATAAAAAACCCCTGCCCTTTTTACCCGAAAAAATCAGTATAATTACTTCACCTACCGGAGCAGTTGTGCATGATATTTTAAAAATTATCGATCGGCGATTCTCAAATATCCATCTGGAAATCGTGCCGGTCAAGGTACAGGGATATGGTGCCGAATCCGAGATAAAAACCGCCATCGAAATGATAAATTCCCGATTTGAATCAGATTTAATAATTTTGGCGAGAGGCGGTGGTTCATTGGAAGATTTTCATGCCTTTAATTCTGAGGATGTCGCCAGAGCTGTTTTTGGTTCCAAGATTCCGATAATTTCAGCGGTTGGTCATGAAACCGATTTTAGCATAACAGATTTTGTTGCGGACTTTCGGGCCCCCACGCCATCTGTAGGCGCTGAGCTGGCAGTTCCTTATAAAAAAGAACTTTCTCGAAAAATTACAGATCTTTCAGATACTTTGACAACCAACTTTTTACGGTATTTCGAACATCTGAAAACTATTTTAAAGGGAACCTCGAATCGACTGGTTCATCCTAGCAGAAAGGTAGTAGATTTGAGGCTAAGAACCGATGACATGCTGAATCGTCTTAACAGAGCGTTTAAGAACAGCTTTCAAAAAAAACAAGAGCGACTTTTATGGCGTACCGAAAGACTCTTTTCCAAGAATCCTTTAATACAGATAAAATTACTTAAAAATAAACTTTATACTATGAATTATAACATCAACATATTTAAATATATTCTATTATCCAATAATCGTTCAACACTGCGAGAGCTCGAAGCCAGGCTTTGCTCTCTAAATCCTGAGGCGATTCTGGCAAGGGGATACAGTATTACAAGAACCATACCGGATGCAGCTGTTGTGAGAGATCCTCAAGAGGTGTCCATTGGTCAGGATCTTGAAATACTGGTTGCCGGAGGGGCATTTATTTGCTCGGTAAAAAGGAAATAACATTATGGCCAAACAGACTTTTGAAAACGCGATGGATAAACTTGAAAAAATTGTTCAAGAACTTGAATCCGCTGACTTACCACTTGAAAAAGCGATTAAAAAGTTTGAAGAAGGTGTTCAGCTGTCCAAATTTTGTTCTAAAAAACTCGATGAAACTGAAAAAAAGATTACTATTCTACTAAAGGATCAGAACGGTCGAGTATTTGACAAGACGTTTATCTCGGAGACCGAGTCTGATGATGAGTAGTTTCGATCTGAGTTCATACCTTTCTTCTAAAAGAGAGCAAATCAACAAAACACTTTCTTCTATATTTTCGGATACTTCAAGTAAAATTGTAAAAGCCATGAAGTATTCACTTATGGGGGGTGGAAAACGGATAAGGCCGATTTTGTGTATCGCTGCCGCAGAAACAGTTGGAGGTCAAAGCCAAGATGTGATCAGGGCGGCCTGTGCCCTTGAAATGATTCACACCTATTCCTTAATTCATGATGACCTCCCTGCAATGGACAACGACAAACTGCGAAGGGGTCAGCCAACATGCCATGTGGCCTTTGATGAAGCTACGGCGATCTTGGCTGGCGATGCCCTGCTCACCTTGGCTTTTGAGATACTCTCATCAATGACGTTTATCCAAGAAGATCAGCTTCTAAATTGGATGAATGTTATACATACCATATCTTCGGCGGCCGGATATAGGGGAATGATTGAAGGTCAGATGCAGGACATGGCCGGAGAAGCCCGCTTGCTTTGTTTAGAAGACCTTGAGAACATGCATGCCTTGAAAACAGGTGCTTTGATTGAAGCATCCGTGACTGTAGGAGCAATTTTAGGTAAGGGAAGCGTTGATCAGATTCAACGGCTTAAAATTTACGCAAACCATATCGGGCTTGCATTCCAGGTCACCGATGATTTGTTGGACGTTGAAGGTGATCCATATGTTATGGGTAAAGATGTGGGTTCAGACCATTCACGAAGTAAAAGCACCTTTCCCGCCCTGATTGGAATAGAGAAATCAAAACAATTTGCAAAAAAGCTTGTAAAGAATGCCTTGAAAGCACTTGATTCTTTTGATAACAAGGCTCATCCTCTCCGGGCTATTGCATATTATGTGGTTGAAAGAAAAAAATAAGGAGTCATAGTACTTTGAGCTTTCTTGAAAAAATTAATTCTCCTGAAGATTTAAAAAAAATATCTAAAAATGATCTGCCGATTCTCGCCTCGGAAATACGGAAGATTATTATCGATGTGGTATCTAAAAACGGCGGCCACCTTGCACCGAGTCTGGGTGCTGTTGAACTGGCCATTGCCATTCACTATGTCTTTAACGCCCCCGATGATAAGATTATATGGGATGTTGGACACCAAGCTTATGCACATAAGTTGCTTACCGGAAGAAGAGAACAGTTTCACACCCTGCGCCAGAACAATGGAATATGCGGGTTTACACGTATGAGTGAAAGCCACTACGATGCATTTTCTACCGGCCATAGCAGCACTTCAATATCTGCAGGACTTGGAATTGCATGCGCCAAACGCTTGAAAAACGATAATTCAAAGGTCATCGCCGTTATAGGGGACGGCTCCATGACAGGAGGCCTTGCCTACGAAGGACTTAACCAGGCAGGAGACATAAATAAAAATATTCTCGTTATTCTTAATGACAACGATATGTCCATTGCACACAATGTGGGTGCTGTATCTTCTTTATTGAGCCGCACATTTTCAGCAAAATATTTACAGGATTTTAAAAAGGAAATTGGTGACTTTCTTAAATCTTTACCGAAATTTGGAGACGATATCTATCAATTTGCAAAACGCTCCAAAGAATCCTTTAAAACCTTTATAACTCCTGGCATGTTGTTTGAAGCCTTTAATTTTGAATATTTTGGTCCTATAAACGGTCATAAACTTGATCATCTCATCGACATTCTTA
>JAFDCA010000572.1 GCA_019313025.1 Deltaproteobacteria bacterium | reverse complement strand
ATATTCGGGAGTTATTTGAACCAAAGAAAGAAAAAAGAAAAATAATTGATTTTCTTATACTCGAAGAGGAAGAGGCGAAAAAGAAATCCTCTCAACCAATAGATTTTTAAAAAGTTCAACACTTGCTTTCAATTTAATAACAGATTCTGTTGGCCTGTTTCAGTTTTTGGGTCCTACAAATGGTGCATATAACTCTAACGTGTACGTATTTTAACAATTTTGTATATAGCCTCAATATAACAGCAATCAATCGTGACAAGGTTTTTATCTAAAACTTTGGAGATTTAGTGATGTCTTCTTGCAAGTTCTTAGTAAAAATAATGGTAGTGTATACTATATTGGTCATTATGGCTTGCACATCCTATCCAACGACTTCACCAACACCTGCGATTGAGTCAGAGCTAACACTTACACAAAAATTAAAAAATACATTAGATGATTCCCTTAATAATTCTAGCGTACAAGGGGTTTCGTCCGCTATTACTTAATTGTTGTTCGAAATTAGAACAATCCACTGTTAAACTACCATGGTTAAGGCATTTAAACGAATCATGTATCCGCCATAGCCTGCTGTAGCTCAGTTTTATAGCGCTGAGCTCCATTAAATTGGGTAAGCATCTGGATGACACGACTTCTTTCTCCGTTTGAAATTATCTCACTGATGCGCTGTTGATTTTCTGCGATCGCACGCACAGGAGTATCAAAGGGGCCGGCGTTCAGAAGAATGTATGCACAATACACCCAGTGAACATGGGCGATGACCGAATCAAAGTACTTGGTGGCAACATCTTCAAAGCCTAGAAACATTTTTACTTCTTTGTGGAAAATTTCAATACTCCATCTCATTCGATATCCAATAATGATCTGCCGGGCGCTTGCTTTTAAATCACTACAGGCCAAGTACTTTAAACGACCACAGGTTCTTTTCTTAAATTTCGAGCAAATCAAAAGGACATATCCCACATAACGCAGATAGCCTTTGATTTGTCTGATGCGAAATTCCATTCGCTTTTTTTTAGATCGATTCCGAATCTTAAATATTCGAATCGTCTGCCATCCGACACAACGGTGATCGTCAAAAAGCTGAGCCACTTGAGACCATCCTTTGGATTTCGGTGTGCTCAGATAACTGTTTTCGGATTTAACGCCGCGGTTTTTGTTCAAAGCGATGATAAAATGCCATCTTTTTTTAACAATTGCATTTTCGATTTTACGGTCGTCATAGCCACTGTCGGCGAATACGACCACGTGCTTGGGATCATGGTCGCCAATGTAATCAACGAGGTTTAAATTTTCAATGTATTCAACGACTAAAGTGTTTTCGGTTTGGTACTGTATTTTGTGTTTACGACAATAGCTTTTGCTATGAAACGGTATCGGCGGCAACGGTATGAGTTTGTCATTGATCAACAAAACGATATTGGTCCATTGATGACCAATTACAAATCCTTTACCATGGTTAAAGCGTTTGACATTCTCGCTATGAAGACTCCAACGATGTTGGATCGTACTATCGATTAAAATGGCGATCCGCCAGGGCAGCTGTCCGGCGGCTAGCGCTTCGATGGCCGCTGAAAACTGCCGCGCTTGTCTTTTCGATAGTTGGTCCAATTGATAGACGGCTACATGCCAATGATTGCTCAAAAAGCGGCTAAATTGGCTTGTTTGAAGTCCGGAAAAGCTTGCAGCGGCTGTCAGTGAATGCTTTCGAGCGGTCATCATTAAAAAGATCAGGTACCACAGGCATATAGATTTCAAGCGTTTATCAACGGAAATTTGATTTTTTACCCAGTTTTTCAGTTTAGTAAAATTCATCATCGCCTCCGCGTTGTTAAGGTTTTAAACCTATTGAGACGATGATAAGGTACCTGAAATAGTTAACAAAGTCCAGAAGATTCTGAAAATATATGAAATATTTATTATTGTCAGCGGCCTTAGGCTTTGGTATGCATGTTGTTGGACCTCCCTGTGATCCAAAACAGACATTGCCGGAAAGTCCGTGCCAATGTTCAGAGATCGAAGCGTGGATGCGCTGCAGGGGGGTCTTTCTTTTACAAAATCCACTATTTTGAGGTTTTTATAGGCATTTATCCATGCAAAACCGCGCCAACAGTTGCGTCGGATAGAAAGTACTAATTTTTGGCGCAATGTTTAAGTATAACCAGGCTAATACCGTCTTCATATACTCTTGCCATTATCATAACTCATTCAAAATATGATATTTCAAATGGATATCATACTTTTTCCAGCAGTGTCAATTGCGAGATAGATAGCAGGATCAATGTAAAGCCATATACGCAGGATGTATCTGAAATCTTAACGTTCCAAGTGAGCTGCCAACGACCAGCAAGCGACGCGCCGCTGATCGGCGGTCAGCTCGGCATGGTTGTCTAGACCGCATTGTTGCTATTTGTCGATGCGGCTTACGTGTATTTAGGTAAATGAAATGTTATTCCAAAGTCAGCATTCCGCTATCGATCTGATTTTTTAATTCTTTAAGGAGCACCGATAATTCTTTTTCTCGTTGCGCCTTAAACGTTGTCCATAATTTCCGGCTGGATTCACTATTTTCCGCGTCGTGTATATAAGTATTATACCGGTAAAGGCTTTTTGATACTATTGTGATAGTTTCCAATAGATTATAACTGACATTCTTTAACATGGTTTCCTCCTCATTTTATTTTAAGTATGTCATTTGATATTATTCGGCCCTTGTCTAAGTGCTTCGTAGGCCGCACCCCATAAAACCCGCTTTTAAAGATAGGAAAAGAATCAAGGTAGAACGGCCAGTTACCCAACCGCTGGTTGTTCTTCAAGTCGTGCAGACATCCGCCCATGTATTTATGACCTGGTAATCTAGCTCTCCCAACAGAACAAGTATTGTCCCATCAAGAGACAGGCATGCAGGTTTTGAGGTGACGATAAAAATTAAAAAAGCCCCCATAGGGTATAAATCACCTTGGAGGCTTTAATTATGGCATCTTCTGGTAACCCTTTGTCATGGCTTTCTTCACGAAGGTTAAGGGTTAAAATTGACTGATTTTTGAATGTAGCTGGAAGCAGGTGAATTTCGGTTCAGGATGAGGCTTAGCTCAAAGTGAGGTTCAGGATGAAAAGAATAGTTCAAGTAAGATGAGGTTTAGCGTCGCGCTTGTCAGGCAACACCGAATGTAAAAAATCTATCCACTTTAGTTTTGAGTGATTATAAGGAAAAAACTGGAGATT
>JAFDCA010000571.1 GCA_019313025.1 Deltaproteobacteria bacterium | reverse complement strand
TTTGCACTGGGCGGACCCTTCCTTTGTGGAGTTGATGCGCCGTGTCTGTTTAGAAATTCAACAGGCAGCAATTGTTCTTTGCGTTTACAGGCCGAGATTCAGTTTATTCACGAGTCATCAGTTACATAGCATGGGCGAAATCTACCATGAATTTCATTTACAGGATCTTTCATTTTCAGACACCCAGAATATGCTCGAGTCTTTGCTGCAGGCCAAAAGCATTCCTTCCGATCTGAAGTACTTTGTTCAGAGCAAAGCTGAGGGAAACCCATTTTATCTGGAAGAGCTGATTAATTCTTTGATCGAATCTGAGACCCTGATACGTGATAACGACAATTGGAAAATCACAAAACCCCTCACTGAGTCGAATATATCCGTCTCAATCCATGGTCTTATCTCCGGCCGCCTCGATCGATTAGAAAAAGAGACAAAACGGATTCTACAAGAGGCTTCAGTAATTGGTCGGGTATTTCTTTATGAGATTCTAAAAAGAATCACCGAACTCAAGGATGGCATGGATAAATCAGTAAGAATCCTTGAGAGACTCGATTTAATTCGAGCCAGATCGCTGCAACCGGAACTGGAGTATATTTTTAAGCACGCCCTGACACAGGAAGTGGTTTATAATGGTCTTCTCAAAAAAGAACGGCGCGAAATTCATGAACGCATAGGTCTGGTCATTGAAATACTATTTCATGACAGACTTTCGGAGTTTTATGAAATTTTGGCCTTTCATTTTAAACACGGGAGAACTGTATCTAAAGCTATCGACTATTTGATTAAATCCGGTGAAAAAAGTTTAAAAAGATATGCGGTTGATGAATCCCACCAATATTATAAAGAAGCCTACGAGATTTTAACTGGCACGGTTGGCCTATCTTTAGAATCGAAAAAACACCTTATCCGACTACTTATTGAGTGGGCTATAGTCTTTTATTATCGCGGCGATTTTAAAGGTCTGAACGAATTGTTTAGTTCTCACGTAGATCTCGCTACAGATATCGATGACGATGAAACTGCAGGAATGTTTTTTGCTTGGCTTGGCTTTACAGTGTTCTTCAGAGGGGAAGTAAAAGCGTCTTATAAATATTTGCTTAAAGCGCTGGAGCTTGGAGTAAAAACTGACAATCAACATGTAATTGGCTATGCCTGCACCTGGCTGCCCTTTACTTGTGCGACTCTGGGTTTTTTAGACGAAGCGATAGCATACGGTGAAAGAGCTCAGAGGATTTCAAAAATTTTGCCGTCAGATCATTACCTTTTTTTTAAATCTCTAACCGGACTGGGCTTTACATATTGGTGTAAAGGAGACGGGAAAAAAGCCCTTAAAGCTGGAAAAACCCTTTTGGACTATGGAGAACTGCATTCCAATCTTCGCAGTACAGTAATGGGACATTGGATTTTAGGCCAGGGTCATTTAGCGAAAGGAGATTTTCAATTGGCCATTGATTCTTTTAAGAGGGGTGTCCAAGTTGCTAAAGATCCCTGGTATTCAATGTGCGCCAAGCATTTCCTTGGAATGAGTTACATCTTGAGCGAACAATTTGATAAGGCTGAATATGTTATTAAAGATGTTTTGACCTATGGCCAAACTTACGGATGCGAACTTTTCGGTAACATGAATATCGGTTTTCAGGGTGTTGTGATGGTCGTTCAAGGACATATGTCAAAAGGAGTAGTGCAATTAGAAGAGGCACTGCGGACGTTTCGGAATAAAGATTGTAAGGGTGTCTATGGAATTTTCGAACATATTTTGGGCAAGATATATTCACAAATTGCCACAGGGGCTAAACCTGCTTTCTCGGTCATGGCAAAAAACATAGGCTTTTTGGTTAAAGCCGTGCCACTTGCAGGGAAAAAAACCGAGGAACACTTCAAAAAGGCGATTGAGATTTCCAAAGAGATCGGGGCGAAAGGTCCCCTTGGAGCGGCTTACTTGGATTTGGGACTGTTCTATAAAGCCAAGAATAAAAACCAACAGGCTTTGGAATGTATTTCGAAAGCTATTAAAAGTTATGAAGAATGCGAGGCAGTAGTATTTTTAAAGCAGGCAAAGGAAGGAGCAGAATCTCTGAATACTGAGATTGTTAGGGATTTGTCGTAGTAATTTGAGATCGGACAATTTGCATTAGTAAGCGAAATATTTAAGTTTAGACAGTTGTATCTTCCGGCTATCTATCTAACCTTCTGTAAAAAATCACCTTCCGTTATCAAATCTAATATTTTTTTCATTTTTTTGTTTGCTGCTTGACAAAAATTAATTTAGCTTTTTACCTTGACAAAGTTAACATGTATGTTAACATGCTGGGTAATGCGGAAAGTATTATTCTACGAGACAAAATCGGGTCAGAAACCAATAGAGGATTTTCTTGATCAGCTTCCAGCAAAAACAGCTCAAAAAGTAACTTGGGTATTGAAGCTTGTTGAAGATCTTGAACGTGTGCCATCAAAGTATTTTAAAAAAATGGTAAACACTGCTGATCTTTGGGAAGTCAGGGCTGGTTCCGGATCAAATATTTTCCGGTTGATTGGATTTTTTGATGGCCCTGATCTCGTAATTTTGGCTCATGCTTTTCAAAAGAAGACCCAAAAAACACCAAAGCGGGCCATTAAAGTTGCCGAAGAAAGGAAAAAAGATTATTTCAGGAGGAAAAAGAAATGAGTGATCTTCAAAAATACATAAAGAAAAGAAAGTCTCGCGATCCCAGTTTTGCAAAGGATTACGATCGTGGTTATGAACAGTTTAAGATCGGAGCCATCCTAAAGCAAGCACGTGAAGAAGCCGGTTTAACACAGGAGCAACTTGCTGCAAAATTGAATACCAAAAAATCCGCTATTTCCAGAATTGAAAATCACGCGGAGGATATAAAACTTTCCACTCTGGAAAGATTTGCCAATGCGCTCGGCAAAGAACTCCGCCTTGAAGTTACCTAAATATCATTAAGGCGCGCATATAACTCTCCGATCTATCGGCCAACAAAAAGTGGGCCACAAGAAACTTGTAACCCACTGAAGATATTATAAAAAATTGGT
>JAFDCA010000570.1 GCA_019313025.1 Deltaproteobacteria bacterium | reverse complement strand
CCGTAAAGATCGATCTTTCTTTCGAGGGTGACATGTCCTTTGGCTAAAATATAAAGTTTTGTCCCGATGCTGTTTTGTTCATAAATGTGGTCTCCAGCTTCAAACTCTTCAATATGGCATAACTTGGCAATAGATCGTAATTCTTTGTCGGAGAGTTCTAAAAAGAGTTCACACATTCTCAGAATTTCAATAATTTTTTCAATCCCCATTGAAACCTCCAGATTAACGGTTGATCAGCCCCTTTCAATTATTGATTATTTGAAGATTATAAATGATAGAACAGCAAGAATCGTACCACTTTATAATTGAAGATAATGCTTTTAAATAGATTGATTATATTGTATTTTTATTCAATTAACTGAAAGTGGCATTCGCTTGGAAGAAACGAATCATATATTTGTTTTTTCGAAGAAGTAAAGGGGGTTGACCCGTATTATTGAAGTATTGGAATAAATTCCGTTAAGTTATTTAACGTTTTACAAACTCTAAAAAAACCCGACATCAAAGACCATGGATATGAATGATGAAATATTTGGTTCGAAGATAATTTTTCACATTATTCGCGGTTAAAAAAATGACATAAGAATTACCATTTTTTCAGAAAAAAGTATCCGCTTAAAAGGTGTAAATGTTAATTTGGGTGAATTTGAGAAGACAAACAATCCAGCTATCCGTTTCATTCATATATCATTATTTCCACCTCAATCAATTTTCTTTACATTCTGAAAAAAAGTTCGACACAGTCCTGACTCTTCTGAAAAAAGAAATATAAAATAACCGATTGAAAACGCATAGATTATTCAATATCCAGTTGTGGCATGTTTTTTGCGGAAGTTCATTAAATAAAAAAGAAATTTAAGACTGTAAAATTGTTCTACTCACATTTGGATAGATGGAAAGTGAAAAATGCCCAAAATTCTAGTTGTCGACGACAAAGAGATGATTTGCAAAATTCTATTTGATGAGCTGACCATTTCAAACTTTCAGGTTGAAGTGTTAAACAGCATCGGAATTATTTGGGAATATATTAGAGATATGCAGCCGGATTTGGTGCTATTAGGGCTCCATTCGGAGAGCTTTGACAGCTGGCAAATCTTAAATGATATCAAAAAGAACATTCCGGGTCTTCCGGTATTGGTTTATATGATTAAAGGTGGCCATTCAATGAACAACCTCATACGGGCTGTCAAGGAAGTCCTTAAAAATGGTGGCATTTCTTCGGCATTTGTGTTTCAGGCTTCAAAAAAACCCGAACCTGAGCAGGTTTGAATAATTTGTAACAATAGGCGAGGATATTTTAATGAGTGTTACTTTGTATCCAATTATAACATCAGATGAAGCCGCTTTGCTCATAAAAGACGGCGACACGGTTTCCTTTAGTGGGTTCAGCCCGGCCGGTGCCGCAAAAGTCGTACCCAGAGCCATTGCCTCCCGTGCCCGTGATGAACACAAAAAAGGAAACCGTTTCAAGGTGAGGGTGCTCACCGGCGCTTCCAGCGGACGTATTATCGATGATGAACTGGCCCAAGCAGAGGCAGTTTCCTGGCGGGCTCCGTATCAATCAGGTTCAGTATTACGACAGCAGATCAATCGCCAGGAGGTAGAATATGTAGACATGCATCTTTCTCACGTTCCGCAGGCTGTTGCAGAAGGGTTTTTCGGGCGAATCGACTTTGCAGTGGTAGAAGCCACTGAAATTACTTCTGATGGTAGGGTGTTTCTCACAACATCCATCGGCGCTTCCCCGACGTATCTTCGATACGCCGAAAAGGTAATTATTGAAATCAACAGGCATCAAGCCTCCCGGCTTAGGGAAATGGCGGACATTTTTATTATGCCGCCTCCGCCAAACCGATATCCCATAAATATCTACGAGCCTTTGACCCGGATTGGCTTACCCTATGCCGTCGTTGATCCCAAGAAAATCGTCGGCATTGTGGAAAGCCATGAGCCGGACGATGTGACTGAGTTGGCTTCACCCGATAAAACCGGCCATCAAATTGCAGAACATGTGGTACACTTTTTGTTGGAAGAGATGAATAAAGGGCGCATTCCAAAAAACTTATTGCCGCTCCAGGCAGGTGTCGGCAATGTCGCCAATGGTGTATTGGCTGCTCTGGGTCGTCATCCCGATATTCCACCGTTTAGAATGTATTCTGAAGTTTTCCAGGATGCCATGTTGGATCTTATGCTCGATGAAAAATTATTGGGTGCCAGTGCAACAAGCCTTACCATTACATCTCAAAAGTTGAATCAACTTATCGACAACATAGACTTCTTTGTTCCACGTATTGTGCTTCGACCGCAAGAAATTTCAAACCATCCAGGCGTCATACGGCGTCTTGGGGTTATCGCCATGAACACGGCCATTGAAATCGATATTTACGGAAATGTAAATTCTTCTCATTTATACGGAATGGATATTATGAACGGCATCGGCGGCAGCGGCGAGTTTACGAGAAACAGTTATTTGTCCATCTTTATGACACCTTCCATTGTAAAAGGCGGCAGGATATCTACCATCGTCCCAATGTGTCCGCATATAGACAATAACGAACACTCTGTTCAGGTTGTCGTCACCGAGCAGGGGTTGGCAGATCTCAGAGGACTCGGACCGATGCAACGAGCCAAAGTCATCATCGAAAAATGCGTCCACCCGTCATACAAGGATTATCTTTTTAAATACATACAAAATGCCAGATTCGGGCACATTCGTCATGATTTGACACGATGTTTTGAACTCCATCGCAATTTACTGGAATACGGCGCCATGCTTCCTGATTTATGGGCTTAAATTTTTTGGAAAAGAGTCCTACACGTATGTGGTTTAATTTATATCCCTTTCAGTTCCATTTTACACCTTGTAAAAAAAGTCGACATATATTTTCTTCATTATATATTAAATATAACCCTCCTGTTTTAAAAATACCTATTATTTCAATAGATTGATGATCCTTCAGTCAGAAATTTTATCTGGCATAACCATTGCTTTATGAGTGTTCAGATCATTTTTGTTGTTTGAAAGGAACTGTTTTTAACCATGAGTGCAATTCATCTGGATAATATATTTCATCCAAAATCCATCGCAGTTATCGGAGAGGATCTGTCTGAAGATCGCATTTTCTTAACGCTGGTGCATAACTTGATCGAGGGCGGATATTCGGGGGAAATATATCCGATTAATGCTCGTCATAAAACCATCTGTAAACGACCTGCCTATCCCTCCCTTAT
>JAFDCA010000569.1 GCA_019313025.1 Deltaproteobacteria bacterium | reverse complement strand
GGTCGCCTCTTTTTTTGATTATTTTCCGGAGATTTAAATCATGGGCAAAAAACCATCCTATGAAGAATTGGAAAAAAGGGTTAAAGAACTTGAAAAAAAATCACTGAAACAAAGTTCCCTCGAGCAAGCACTTCGGGAAAACGAGGAGCTTCTGAAAGCTACAATAGAATCAACTGCAGATGGCATCCTTGTCGTGGATAAAAGTGGTAAAGTCCTTCACGCTAACAAGCGATTTGCTCAGATATGGAATATTCCAGATGAACTTATCGAAACAAGAGATGATAAGAAGTTACTCGACTATGTTTTAGACCAGCTGTTACACCCCAATGAATTTCTAACGAAAGTCCAGGAATTATACCATTCAATAGATGAAGATTTTGACACGATCTACTTTAAAAACGGACAGATTTTAGAACGAAATTCTTGTCCGTTGATGCGCAATGAAGAGATTTCCGGACGGGTATGGAGTTTTCGAGACGTAACCGAACCAAAGCACGCGATGAAAGCTTTGCAAAAGAGTGAGGAACGGCATCGAATATATTTTGAGAATATATCCGATGTTATATTCTCAATAGATCCTGATTATAAGATTACCAATATTAGCCCATCTGTAGAAAGGATATTGGGATACAAACCCGATGAAATGATCGGAAAGCCGATCCAGGATCTGAATGTGCTTTCCCCGGATTCATTGGATAAAGCTTTTTCCGACATGATGAAAGTCCTTTCAGGAGAGCGGATTCCTTTGTCTCAATACGAATTTATTTCCAAAGATGGAACCAGAAAGTTTGGCGAAATCAGTGCCGCCCCTTTAATTCGGGACGGAAAAATTGTTGCTATGATTTCAGTTGCAAGGGATATCACTGAACGCAAGATTATTGAAGATGCCTTAAAACAAAGTGAAGAGAAATATCGTATCGTTCTGGAAGCAAACCCCGATCCTGTTGTTGTTTACAATATGGATGGTAAAGTAACTTATTTTAATTTAGCCTTTACACATGTTTTCGGTTGGACGTTAGGGGAATGTTATGGCAAGTCCATGGATGTTTTTGTGCCAACGGACGCTTGGCCGGAAACCACCATGATGATTAATAAAGTTTTATCTGGAGAGAACTTTTCGGGTATTGAAACTCGTCGTTACACAAAAGAAGGAAACATTATTCCCGTGAGCATCAGCGGCGCCATTTATAGGGATGAGAATGGAAATCCCATGGGAAGCGTCATAAATCTGAGAGATATCAGTGAACAAAAAGAGCTGGAAAAACAACTCCAGCAAGCTGTGAAGATGGAAGCAGTTGGCACACTGGCCGGAGGCATTGCTCACGATTTTAATAACTTGTTAATGGGCATTCAGGGATGTACGTCTTTAATGTCTTTTGACATGGATTCTAGTCATCCAAATTTTGAATATCTCAATAGAATAGAAAATTATATAAAAAATGCGGCAAGTCTTACCAAACAACTCCTGGGATTTGCCAGAAGCGGAAAATATGAAATCAAGCCAACAGATGTAAACGATATCGTCAATAAAAGCGCTGAGATGTTCGGGAGAACTAAAAAAGAGATTACCATACACAAAAAATGCCAAACAGACATCTGGACGGTGGAAGTGGATCAACCACAGATTGAACAGGTGCTTTTAAACCTTTATGTCAATGCCTGGCAGGCCATGTCCGGTACCGGAGAGCTGTATCTTCAAACGAAAAATATCATTTTAAATGATTACGACGTTAAACCATATGGGGTCAATTCAGGCAGGTATGTAAAAATTTCTGTTACCGATACCGGTGTTGGAATAGATGAGACCATTCAACACAGAATATTCGATCCGTTTTTTACTACCAAAGAGGTCAGCAGGGGTACCGGTCTGGGGCTTGCTTCGGCATATGGTATTATTAAAAGTCATGGCGGGATCATAAATGCAAACAGCAAAAAGGGCGAAGGGGCGACCTTTAATATTTTTCTGCCGGCATCTCAAAAAAAGATCTTTAAAGAAAAAATAATCCAAAAAGAAGTATTAAAAGGTTCAGAGACAGTTCTTCTTGTAGATGATGAGGATATGATTTTAGATGTTGCCGGCGATCTTTTAGAGAAATTAGGTTATGAAGTTTTCACCGCAAAAAGTGGAATAGAGGCAATAGACATTTACAAAACCAACCCAAAAAAGATTGATATCGTCATTTTGGACATGATCATGCCGAAAATGGGTGGTGGAGACACCTATGAAAAACTAAAGGATATCGATCCTGCCATAAAGGTTCTTCTTTCAAGTGGGTATAGCATTGATGGTCAGGCTAGCAAGATCTTATCTCGGGGGTGTGATGGGTTTATACAGAAGCCATTCGATATCAAAAGCCTATCATTGGAAATAAGAAAAATCTTAGATAAAAATTTTAAACACATTAGCCAATCTTTAAATTAAAATGACAAATCCTTTCCCGGGGGCAGGCCTTTTTGCTTTTTAATGGATTTTACGATATATGCAGTTGGAGTTGGCCAACCTTGGATTGTTGATCAACCAAGAAATTCAAAGTTGCAGTTTGTAAAATTG
>JAFDCA010000568.1 GCA_019313025.1 Deltaproteobacteria bacterium | reverse complement strand
GCATTAGCGACATGAACTGCAGTGAGAAGTCCTATATTTTGGGTCATACTTCTGGCCGGCAAATGATGAAAGGCAATTGCTTCAATGATAGAATTGTCCAAGCGCCATAGCCCCATCAGGTATGCACCTATTTCAGCATGACTGGTTCCGAAGGCTTCATATTCCAAATCCAACAGATTTTTTCCGGTACCCTGTGCTGCGGCCAGGACCTGCCGGTAAGGATTTTCAAAATTGGTTGCCAGAATGAGCTTACCTAAATCGTGTAATAAGCCGGCCATCATGGAATTATTTATCAGCTCCTGGCCCAGGTTTTCGTTTTTAATGATTGTTTTGGCATATAAACTGACTCTCAGACTATGGTTGAAAAGGTCGTCAATTTGAAACCAGGAAAAACTTTTTTGATTGAATTCAGAAAAAATCTTTACCGAAAGTACCAGCGCTTTGATGGTTTCCAACCCGAGCATCATCACGGCCTGTTCCGGGCTGTTGATTTTTCGAAAGAGTCCGAAAAAGGCAGAATTTACCATCTGCAGAATTTTTGCGGTCATACTTAAATCTTTTGAAATAATCTCCCCTACCTTTTTAATCGCGGGATCATCAGCCTGCATTTCCGTCACAATTTCGGTGTATATGGAGGGCATGCTGGGAAGGGATTCGATTTGAGAGATGATGCTTTTGATGGATTTATCCGATAAGAAGTCACGCAAT
Organism: Deltaproteobacteria bacterium; assembly: GCA_019313025.1. The sequence goes on along the minus strand of JAFDCA010000568.1, from coordinate 2,107 downwards.
GCAAAAAGCTTGGCCAGGGTATGCGTTAATACCTCGACATCACACGGTTTTGAAAGACTTTGATGGGCCAATTGGACTGATTTCAGTGTCATCTCCTGATCCAGTTGCCCTGAAAGAATGATACGCACGACATGGGGGTGCTGCTTTTTTACTTCGGCCAGCAGCCGGCCTCCATCCATTTCCGGCATTCTCATATCGGAAACAATGACATCCATGGGTTTTTTAACAAGGACATTCAGTGCCTCGCGGCCACTGGATACAAAATTCATGTCCCAGTCCTGGCGCATTTTTCGGAGCGTTCGCTGAAGACCTTTGAGCACCATCGGCTCATCGTCTACAAACAGGATCCGTCTTTTCATTTTTTCATTCATTTTGCTCTGTATCGGATATTAAGGGCAGGCTGACAATAAATGTGGTACCTTTTCCTTTGCGTGATTCCAGGGTAATTGTACCTTTATGTTTTTCCACAATGACGGAATGGGATATGGCCAGTCCCTGTCCTGTACCCTTGCCCGGTTCTTTCGTGGTAAAGAAAAGATCAAATATTTTATGCCGAATCTCTTCCGGGATACCGGATCCGGTATCACTGATATAAATTTTTGCCCAATTATCCTCACAACGGGTGCTGATGCGGATCTTACCCATCTGGGTTGGGTTGTCTTTGTTTGCTTCCGAGATGGCGTGGGCGGCATTGACAATCAAATTTAAGATCACCTGATTTAGTTCAGCCTGAAAGCAGGGGACCAACGACAGGGATTCATCAAAGTCCGTTATCATTTCTGCGACATACTTCCATTCATTGCGGCTGATGGTGATGGTCTTTTCAATTGATTTATTGATGTCGACGGGCTCTTTCTCTTCACCACCCGGGTGGGCGAAAATCTTCATGGCCCGAACAATTTTGGCAATACGACCCACTCCCTTGAGCGTGTGCTGGATGGCAACCGGAATTTCTTCCTCGAGATAATCAAGGTCAAATTCCTCGATGCGTTCTTCAGCAGTTTGAATCAGTTCATCCGTCAGAGAACCTGATTTGGAGGCTTCCATTAACTTTTTGTATGTTTTTATTATATCGATTAAATCGTTAAATGAATCCTGGAAGAAACGGGTGTTGTCTCCCACAAATTGAGTCGGTGTATTGATTTCATGGGCGATACCGGCAGCCAATTGTCCGATTGCTTCCATTTTCTGGGACTGTTGCAGCTGTGCTTCTAATTTCTTGTGATCTGTAATGTCCGCCCCCATGATGGCGGTACCCCAGATGTTATCATCATCTCGGTCCAAAGGCTGGATCGTTATACCTAAAAACCGCTGCTCATCACCCGGTTTGCGGAATCCAATATCATTCATCCGGATCGACTGGCGCTTAATCCGACTTTGAGAAATTCCAGCAAAAATTTTATCCCAATCACAATCCACACCGCATTGATTCAGGGGTAAACCCATCACGTCAGCCGCATCCGTCCCGAACACTTTTTCAGCCATTAGATTCCAAAAAACAATTTCATTTTTCTTTGACAGACCAATTAAAAGCGTCGGAAGTGATGATATCAGATGCTCTATTTCTGCGTAGGTTGGTTTAGGTAGACTCAGCAAATTTTCCTTGGGTTCTGCTAATTTCAAGCTTATATTTAACCAGGGTTGAGCGGTTCAGGCCCTATTTAGTCAAATCCCATCATGTTTGCGTAGGATTTTTCTAACAAAATGTTTTCGCCACCAAGCAACCAAGACACGAAGTTTAATTAATAATAAACATTTATTGTTTGTGTCTTGGCGCCCCTTGTGGCTATTTTCTCCAGTTTATCCGGGTTGTGTCTAATTACAATTGTGTTATCGGCAACTCCAATGGAACCTTTAGGCTCTTTTTATCGGAAAAATTGTGCGTTCACCATATAGAATATATTTTTATATTAAATAGTTAGTCAATTATTAGAATGAGGGGAAAATGAAAACAACCTTGATTTTTTCCTTGACATTGCGGTATAAAAAAATTAACTGAACATGGAAACACCGGAATTCACAAAAAATTTGGGCAAGGATAACCATATTATGGATGAGCTCTGGACCCGGGCCAAATCATACTGATCCATAGAAAGGAGTAAACCAT
>JAFDCA010000567.1 GCA_019313025.1 Deltaproteobacteria bacterium | reverse complement strand
TATAAAAAATGAGCGGTTTTGCTGTGGTTTATAATCAACCAAATTATGTAGAACTGGAAAAAATGTTTAAACGGATTGACCATCGCGGTCCGTATTTGTCAGGGCAGTTTGAAGGCAAACGTATTTTAATGGCACAAAACTATCTTAAAGGGGATATCACTGAAAATCCAGGTTCGGCCTTAAGCAAAAAGGAAATTCAAGTTCCTGCATTTAATCCAAGGTTCCCGGAATTAAAAATCTGTTATGACGGTCAAATGGGAAACTGGAAGGAACGGGCAAAACCCATGGGACAAACGGATGGGCCTTTCAAAGAAGAGCGTCTTGTATTGGAACTTTATAAACGACACGGAAGCAATATGTTCGAATACTTAGACGATGCCATTTTTGCATTTGTGATTTCAGATGGAAAAAACGTATTCGCTGCCAGAGATCTTTTAGGGATCAAAACGCTTTTTTATGGAATAAAGAATGGAACTCTTTATCTGTCTTCCGAGCTTAAATGTCTGACTGGAATCACCGACGATATATATGAATTTCCACCCGGTCACTACATGGACCATACAGGCACACCCATTCAGTTTGCGGAACTGCCCAAGACGCCGCCGAAAGTGTTGAATAGCAGTTTCGAGCAAATGTTGCAAGATATACGGCGTATCATTCAAAAAAGCTTGCGATCGCGGGTGGACTTTACCATACCGACAGCTGGATTACTCAGTGGCGGAATGGACAGCAGCGTTATCAACACATTGGCAAGCGATTTGTATAAAGAAAAATTTGGAAATGATGCCAGACTGAAAACCTTTGCCATAGGAGTGGGAGAAAGTGAAGACATAAAAAGCGCTCGATTGATGGCCGAACACATCAATTCAGATCATCATGAGCTTATCGTAGAACTCGATGAAATTTTAAAAGTACTGCCCGAGGTCATCTACTACCTGGAGTCATTTGACCCTTCTTTGGTACGAAGCTCTGTTTCCAACTATCTGATTTCTAAGCATGCCGGTGACCAAGGCATCGAGATTCTACTTTCCGGAGAAGGTGGCGACGAAATTTTTTGTGGCTATATCTATTTAAAAGAATTCTCGGCTGAAGATCTGTTTGCCAAACAGATGGAATGCATCGGTTTTTTACATAATAACGCTTCTCTGAGACTGGATCGGATGAACCAGTGTCATTCCGTACGTGTCGTTGCACCTCTGATATCCGGGGAGCTTTTTCGTTATGTTTTGGCTGTTCCTCCTGAATATAAACAAAAACCGGAAGGCGATCAGAAAATCGAAAAATGGATTTTTCGAAAGGCCTTTGAAGGGTATCTGCCGGATACCATCACCTGGCGGGTGAAACAAGAATTTTCCCAGGGGTCCGGCTCCGCCGGTATTCTTCCTTCATATTTTGAAAAGACTATCAGCGATGAGGCGTTAAGAGCTGCACAGGCCGAATATCCCATTATCAGGAGTAAAGAGGAACTATATTATTTTCAAATTTTTACCAAGTATTTTGGCTGCGGTCGAGCAATAGACACGGTGGGTCAGTGGATTCGATTGTAAAGTCTGCTCCAATAAAATCAGTCATGTGATTGTTCTGTAATTTGCTTTGGGGAAAGTTGATTATTTTAAAGCTTTTTATTATTTCATAAAGAAATTGGGTTAAAATTTGCTTTCAATATAAAAGCAAAATTATGAACCTGTTTGATTTAACAATTATCGTGATTTTGGGTTTTTGCTTTGTTAGAGGTGTTTTCACAGGCGTTATCAGAGAATTGTTTTCATTGACAGGCGTATTGGTCGGTTTCCTGACTGCTTCGACATGCTACATGGAAGTTGTAAGATCCTTATCAATCTGGATATCTGATGTTTCGAAAATTAAAATATTGAGCTTTCTTATCATTTTTTTTGGTTTCTTAATTGCCATGAGTTTTTTAGGGAAAGTTGTTAAAAACCTGCTTAAAATAGATCTGTTGCGTGGCGTTGATTTCACATTTGTCGCTGGAGTCGGAATCATTAAAGGGGTATTGATTGTTTCTGTTCTGCTGCTAAATCTCACCGCTTTTCTTCCTGAAGACTAATCTATTGTTAAAATCTCATTGCTTTCCTCCCATTTTACTTTGATATCTAAGAAGATGGCCATGATGGTTTCGGAAGATATGAGACATGAATTTTCCATAAAAATAGATGCATATAAGAAAAAATGGGATGATAAAAATTAAGTTAAAATGAAACTGGGAAGTGAATACAAACTCCACACAGTTAGTCAAAATACGACTCTTGAGGTTGACGATCTGATCGATGACTGCATGAATTTTTTGCACGCAGTTGCTCTCGATCAAGAGACTTCTGAAAAGTTATTAAAAGTAGAAAAAAAATTACGTCAAGCAGACAAACTAGAAAATATTGACAAAATTAATAAACGAAAGAAAGAAATCTTCTTTCTGGATGTTTTTGATATTCTCAGAAATATTTCGCCTGAGGGATGTTATTTTGGTACGCATCCGGCAAACCTGTCGCTCATTGGTTTTTGGGATATAAACTTGTTTTCAGTTACACGTTAAAAGATTCGTAACACACATTGACACACGTAAGATAATATTCACGGAGAAGATTATGAAAACTTATACCAAGAGAAATCCTTTGAGAAAAACTTGT
>JAFDCA010000566.1 GCA_019313025.1 Deltaproteobacteria bacterium | reverse complement strand
CTTGCCAAACAAATCGGCGCCGACCACATCATTAAGGCTGATGGCTCTGAAGTGGATGCCGTCTTAAATCTAACCGGCGGCGTCGGAGCAGAGGCAGTAATCGATTTTGTCGGTGAAAAAGGGACTACTGCCAAAGGTCTTGCCATGACACGGCCCATGGGCAATTACTACATCGTCGGCTACGGTGAAGATATTCAGATACCGGCTGTCGATCTGATAATAACCGAACGAAATATTATCGGAAACCTGGTCGGGACATGGGCGGAGTTAGCAGAATTGATGGCTCTGGCCGATCGCGGTCTGGTCGAACTGGCCATTCAGGAATATCAGTTGTCGGATGCCAACCTGGCGCTTAAAGATTTAAATAGCGGCAAAATCAAGGGCCGGGCTGTATTGATTCCTTGAGTTATCCATTGACTGCGTCTGATGTATTCCCAATCATCAGGCGCAGCGAATTCGGTATATCATTTTCTGAAGTACCAGCGCCGTAACCGATTTGATCAATTACGTTACTGCATGGTGTAGCCGCCGTCAAGGGCATACACCTGTCCGGTAATATAAGCGGCCTCTGCCGAAGCGAGAAAAACCGCCAGACCAACTACATCGGCGGGGCTTCCCAGTTTGCCCAGCGGAACCTGATAGGTGGTGTAAGCTTTAAGTGCAGTTTCCGGAAAAACCTCCAGTACCGTATCCGTCTCGATAATACCCGGTGCGATTGCATTTGCCGTGATTCCCATCGGTGCAATCTCCCGGGCCAGTGCCTTGGTAAATGCAATAACCCCCAGTTTTTACAATCGACAGTTTTGGTTTGGACATGATCGCCTGCTTCAGTTTATTTAAAATGTTATATTTCAATCGTAATCCTCTCAGGGCCTGATTGGTTTAGCGTAAAAAAGCCTGATTTTTTTAATTTACCAGGACATCGTTTTCGTAGAGACAGCATTTGCCTGGTGGCAAGTGCAAAGAAATCGTATCAGCGTTAATCTGCTCTTTTCTGTTAATTTTTACTTTAATTTCCAAGTCATCAAAATGACAGGTAAGCAATCTATAATTGCCAAAGTCCTCGTCATTATTGGTGTTGCACGCAATTGTGTTTTCCTGTTGATCCTGGCCCAGGGTGATGAATTCTGAACGTATCCCAAGCTTTATATTATTGGATTTTAGCCGGTTTAAGTCACAATCAAGTTTCAATTTTTGCTGCCCGAGCTTGATCTTGTCGTTTTCGATTGAGCAGGCATACATGTTCATCGCCGGAGATCCGATGAAATAGGCTACGAAGGTGGTATGGGGTTTTTCGAAAAGTTCTTTTGGGCTTCCGCTTTGCACGATGCTGCCATGATCCATGACAACGATGTTTTCAGCGAATGTCATTGCTTCGTTTTGATCATGGGTTACGTAGATTAAGGTGGTTTTGTATTTTTCATTGATCTCTTTCAGGGTCCTTCTCAATCTGAATTTCAAATCAGGATCGATCACGGTCAGGGGTTCGTCCATCAAAATGGCGGAAACGTCGTCCCTCACCAAACCGCGCCCCAAAGAAATTAGCTGCTTTTGGTCTGCCGTTAACTTTTTTGCGGATTTCGTTAGATGGTGGTGGAGATTTAAGGTCTCTGCCACTGCGTATACTTTCTTTTTTATGATGTCGCGACTCACCTTTCTGCAAATCAAAGGAAAGGCGAGATTCTGTTCGACGGTCATCGTATGATAGATTACCGGAAACTGAAAAACTTGAGCAATATTTCTGGAAGCTGTCGGCTTTTGTGTCACATCTACGCCATCAAATAGAATACGGCCATTAAAAGGTGTGACAATACCGGACATGATATTGAGCATGGTGGTTTTTCCGCAACCAGAAGGCCCTAAAACAGCATATCTGTGGCCATCATTCCAGGTGATGCTGAATGGTTTCAGGGCATAGTCTATTTGCTCAGCTTGGGGATGATAGGTGTGGGCGACTTCTTTTAATTCAATTTTTGCCATTGTGTTACTCTTGAAATGGTGACTTTACTAATTGACATTCCATATCAAAGGCGTACATTTGATCAATGTTGATATCAATCATCAGCTTCTGATGTGCATCAATAGCGACGAAATCTTCCATAAGCGCCACAAGCGAAACACCATTATTTTCAAGATGCAGGAAAGTCTCCGAGCCGCTAATTTCTGAGAATTCAAGGGTGAATGGAATGCCGTTTTCATGAATGGTAAGCTCTGCTGCCCTTATACCAAAAATGTATGAACCCGGCGATAAATTTTTAAAATGATCCGGCAGCTTCAGTTTAAAATCGCTATTAATAACAATTTCTTGCTCTGAAATGCTGCCACGCATCGTGTTCATGACCGGGTCATTCGTGATTTCAGCCACTTTAATCGTTGCCGGATTTTCAAACACGTCCTTAGCGACTGAATGTTGCAGAATTCGCCCCTCATCCATGACGATAGTGTGACCATTTAACTGCATCGCTTCGAGCGGGTCCGTGCTGGAATAAATCAGGATGGATTCAGAAGATAGTTCAGCTGAGAAAAGGTTTTTAAACTCATCCCGTAACTGTTCCCTTAATTTGTAGTCCAAATTGACCAGGGGTTCATCCAGAAGCATGATTCGAGCTTTTTTGGCAAAGGACCTGGCTAAGGCAACCCGTTGTTGCTGCCCTCCTGATAACTCGTGTATTTTCCGGTTTTCAAAACCGCCCAGTCCCACCGTTTTTATCGATTGACGGACCTGCTCATCGATTGAACGGGCGGCCAGTTTGCGCTGCTTCAAGGGAAAGGCGATGTTTTCATAAACCGTTAAATGCGGATAGTTGATAAATTGCTGATAAACCATTGCCACATTTCTTTGCCATACGGGAAGTTCGTCAAATCGTTGATCATCATAAAGCAAAACGCCACTATCAAATGGCTGGAGTCCTGCAATGGTTTTGAGCAGGGTTGTTTTTCCGGATAATGTTCTTCCTAAAATGGAATAGAGTTCACCGTTATTCATCTCAAACGAAATATCATTGAGATGAAATTCTTCGTCAGGTCTGAAGGTAATATTTTTGGCTATAAGCGTCATTTTATTTACTTTATGGCACCTGACAAATTTCCCTTGGACAAGTAGCGTTCCACAATGAAGGCGATGATGACCAAAGGCGCGACTGAAACTAAAGCGGAGGCAGATAGGCTCCACCAGGGAGTGACAGACGAATTTAAGGCTACGATGGCCACTGGTATCAACTGAACTTTAGTGAAGGTTAGAACGAAAGCAAAAAAGAAGTCGTTCCAGCCAAAGATGATACAAAATAGAAAAGCGACAATTAAGCCCGGTAAGGAATTTGGCAGCACAACCTTGTAAAAGGCCTGGAACGGGTTACAACCGTCAATCAGCGCTGTTTCATCGATCTCTCTGGGGACACCGTTAAAAAAATCGACCATGATCCAAACAGCAATTGGCATCAACAGGGCCACGTAAACAATGACAAGACCCGGCAAACTGTCCAGTAATCCGAATTTACCCAACATAATAAAAAACGGAATAGACAACACAATGGGCGGCATAATTCTCTGGGAAATGAAAAAGAAGGTGATGTCATTGTTCTTGATAAAACCGGCTTTGAAGGTGAATCGTGACAATGAATATGCTGCCAATGTGCCTAAAGTAAGGCTGATCACGCTTGCTGACATGGTCACCACGATGCTGTTTATATAAGGCGCGATAATGTCGATACCGCCTTGACCGCCACTTTTTACCAGCACCCGCCAGCCTTCCATTGTTGGTTGGAATTGGAGCCATGGTATATAGGTCGCACCACCTGTAACAGCGTTTGCATTTTTGAAGGACGTGGATAACGCCCACAAAAAGGGAGAGATCACAAAAACAGACCAAAGGGTGATAAATGCGTATTTAATTATATAGTAAAGACTTTTCATCGTAACGCTTTAGGTTTTGATCAATAAACGGTGCAAGAGTTTAGCGATAATCGTCAAGCTGATAATCATGATAATTAGATAGGTGAATGACATGGTTGCTGAATATCCCAGCTGGAATTCCCTCAATCCTTTGATGTAAATATAAAAACTGGACGTTTCCGTTGCCGTTCCAGGTCCACCGGACGTCAAAACATAGACTGTATCCAAAATCTTGGACGCTTCAATCACCCTGATAATGATGGCCCCGATAGATATCGGTGCCATTAATGGAAACGTCACATAAAAAAAGGTTCTCACCGGTCCGGCGCCATCGATTGCAGCAGCTAAATAAGGTTCTTTGGGTAACGACAACAGGCCGGCCAGCAGCAGTAAGAACATAAACGGTGTCCATTGCCAGACTTCAACAATAATCACACTGAGTTTTCCCCAACTTTCATCCGTTAGCCATGGAATATAAGCAACACCAAAATTGCTCAGGATATCATTCACCGGCCCCAACGATTCGTGGAAAATGGTTCTCCAGATAACTGTCATGATGACCGGCGTCGTCATCATCGGTATCAAAAAAAGTACCCGCAGAAATCGTTTTAGGATAACCTCTTTCCAAACCAGGTGGGCCAGTGTAAAACCGATCACATATTGAAGAAAAACGGTGACTGAAGAAAAGAAGATAAGTCTGACCAGCGCTTCCCAATACCGGCTATCGTCCGTAAATAATCTTATGTAATTATCAATACCGATCCAATCGAGTCCCGGGACAATGATATCCCAGCTTGACAAGCTTAGCCGAACCGTAAAGACGATGGGAAATATCAAAATTCCCAGTAGTACGATTAATCCGGGTAATAGGAATATTTGTTTATGTTTGAAGTCCATTTATAATGTTTGTTATTCACCGGAAAGTAGATAGGCAAATCGTCGCGCAGAGGTAAACCGATTTCACCATATGTACGGAAAAATGAAGAACT
>JAFDCA010000565.1 GCA_019313025.1 Deltaproteobacteria bacterium | reverse complement strand
GGGCCTTGCGATAGCAGGCAATTGCCCTGCTGAAACTGCCTTGGTCTTTAAATGCATTACCCAGATTGTTGTGGGCCTCATCGAGCTCTGGTTTTAAATGAATAGCCTTTTGGTGGTGTGAAATCGCATCGTCTAAGAAACCCAGCTGTTTTGACAAATTGCCCAGATTACAGTGGGCCTCGGCCCAATCCGGTTTGAATTGAATGCATTGTTTCAAGCAGGCAATTGCTTCGTCAAAGCGGGCTTTCTTTTCCAAAATACTGGCCTGGTTGTAAAACGCTTCAACCAGCATGGGATTCATCGATGCTGCCCGCCGGTAGCAAGAAATGGCCTCGTCGAAATGTCGCTGTTCTTTAAATGTATTCCCCAAATTGTAATACGCTTCAGCACTGTCGGGTTTTAGCGAGATTGCTTTTTGATAGGCAACCACGGCCCGGTCAAGGTCGGCTAATTGATGATAGGTAATACCCAAATTAATGTATGCTTCACTGAGATCGGGTTTGATCTGAAGCGCATTGTGATAGCAGACAATGGCCTGCTCATAATGGCCGCTATCGCGATAGGCGTTGCCAAGGTTGTTATGGTAGATGGGTTGATTGGGAAAGATTTGGATGGCCCGTATGATTAAATCGACAGCAGCTTTGTATTGCTGTTTCTGATTTGAAAGGACACCCAATAAATGCAAGGCATCCGCATTCATTGGAGTGACATCAAGTATTTCTCTGTAATTCTTTTCAGCCTTTTCTAATTCGTCTTGTCGATGAAAACAAAGGCCTCTTTCTAAGATTGAATTAATCTGCGTAGATGAATATTTATTTTGATGATTCGATTCAGAATCCACAGTTACTTCTGTTCCTTTACATAGATGAAGGACGCTGCGGCCATCTAACAATAAGAATCTATTTGGGGCAAATTTTGAAAATTGCTTGGCTGCCCATCCAGCGGCAACGGCCGGGGGCTCTCAGGGGAATTTTCAGCCGTTTCTATCATTTGAATGCATTTGTTAAACAACTCCAGAATCCGTTTATTGACGATATCACACTCGATTGCAGCTCCCAATGATAGCAAAGCATATTCATTTTGCTGAGCTTTAATTAGGGTTTCGGCGAGTTCAAAGATGGGATATACTAGGTTGGGGCCCAAGGACGTAGCTTGAAGCTTCCGGATAGTCTTAAATCCTTCTTGCTTTTCACCGAGACAAAAATAAGCAGCAGATAAGATAAATTGAGCGGGTGGGTAATCGGGAATTCGATTGACCAGATCCTCAAGAACCTTACGGGTCGCCTGAGCGTTTCCGAGATGCAATTCAGCCAAAGCATAATTATAGTGGGATTCTTTAATATGGGGCGCTATAACCACGGCCTTCTTTGCAACCAAAAGGGCCTGCTCGAAGTTGGACAGTCGATTGTAGAGGGTTGCCATATTGATATACGCGTCCGCAACCATGATTTCAGGGGGATCGAGTGAAATCAACCTTTGCCACAATTTAACCGCCATTTCGTTTTTTTCCAGAGTGGTTGCCTGAATCGCCATTTCTCGAACGGCAAAAATGTCGTCTCCCATCTCCTCCATTTTTTTCGTTCCGATCTCAAAATAGAGCTCCCCCTTACGCTCCAACCGTTCCCTATCGAGTCGACCGTAATGGTGTATCGGAATGCTGCAATTTTTTGTTTCAAAACCCTTTCTTTTCACAACGGGATCCACCAACTCGTGAACGGCACCTTCAAACCAAATTTGGTCTTTACCGTAAAATAGCCGTGTTTTCACACTCGGAATCCATCCGGCAACGGCTTCCTCGTTGACATATTTTCCATCATTCGGAACCCAGCCGACAATATTGGCCAGCGCGCTGTAATTTCGGGTAACAATCGTATAGGCAACTGGCGCCTTCGGCCTGTTTTTGACAATCTGGTTGAAATGCTTGTAATCCAACGAAGAGATCACCTCATCTCCGTCTAAAATTAAGATCCAATCGCCGGAAGCCTTTTCGAGCGAAAAATTCCTGGCCTTGGCAAAATCTTTCTGCCACTCAAAATCATAGACCTGTGCCCCAAAGGCTGTGGCGATGTCTTTAGATCGGTCGCCAGAACCGGTATCCACCACAATCATTTCATCAACAATAGGCTTTACACTGGCCAGACACCTGGCTAAATACCTTTCTTCATCTTTGATGATCATACAGCAAGAAACAGTTGCCTTTTTCTTGGATGGCTTGATTGTCATGGGCTCCAGTTTTGCCCTAACCTGTAGTGCTGCAGCCAGTATTCCATCCTCAATCCCAAACTTAACAATCACCGCTTCGATTTTGTCCATAGTCTTATCATACTTGCCCTGCTGCACCAGAAAATCAATCAGCATGTACTCAATTTTTCGATTGTTCGGATACAAGGCCGCTGCCTGGCAAACAACTTTCTCCGCTCTCTCATAATCGCCTGACCCGCTGATAAAAACATGATAATTGGTTGCAATATCTAAATCCGTTGGTGACAGTATGAAACTTTTCTCAAACTGCTTCATTGCCTCCTTTTCTTTACCTGCCGCCAGCTTCAAGGTGGCTAAATTCGAATAAGGCTCACCGGCGCCTGGATCCGATGCAATCGATTTTTCAAAAAATTTTTCAGCAGAATTCCAATCTTTTTTCCGATACGCCAAAATACCTTTTAAATTTAAGGCACGTGCTGATTTAGGATCTATCGCCAGCATTCGATCCGCATACTCTTCTGCTGCTGCGAAATTTTCCAGGCCTTCTTCGGCATATCCAAATATCTCAAGCGTTTTCATTTCGTAATTTTCAGAAACAACCAACGAGGGAGCTTCAAACCCGGACTCATTTGAGTTGCCGGTTTCTTCAGAATCCATTTTTGTTTTTGCATCGGCCGGCAGTTCATTAAGCGTATCGATCGCATCCTGATAACGTCTCAGTGATATTGAGATTTCTGCTAAAGCCAAATAAAGCCTTTTTTCTTCAGGGACGGCGCCAATGGCCTGGAGTAACGTTTCTACGGCTTGATCTATATAACCCTTTTGGTGAAGTTCATTGACCGTTTCCAGCATAGACATCACTTGGATTCCCTTTGATGAAGACTGATCCCTTGCCGGTTTATTCCAATTTTCCTTTAATCGTTTTTTATCTTCGGTGGGTATCTGAGCAGTACCTGAAGCTCTGCGATTGCCCTTGTGGCGGTCGGCGTGATAAACAAACACATCGCCGGCAACTAAATTCTGAAAACCCCATGCAGCCGACCGTTTGCAAAAGTCCACGACAATCGCTTGTTCCGAAACCAATTGGGCATCGAAATCACCGATCTTATCAGTTAATTCGCGCCTGAACGTCAGACAAAAAGAAGCGAGTTGGGTGGTGGGTACGCGCCGAAATTGATTTTGCTCGTAAAATGCCTTGGCATCAGATTCAAGCCGGCTCGGATCCCAATCATCTGAAAAATAAACCTTTTGAATTCCGGATGTCTCATTGGTCATAGGGCCCACGACACCGATCCCGGATCCCAGCCTAAAGCATTGATGCATGCCGCTTAACCAGCGGTCAGAGACCATTACATCATTGTGCATCAAGACGATATACTCACTCACTGCTGCTTTCATGGCCTGGTTCAGGCATTGTGCCCAACGGTGAGTCTTATCGCACTTTAGCAGTTGATAATGAGCATTATCCTTCACCAGGTTTTGAGCCCATTTTAATATGCCTTTGGTGGTCCCGTTGTTAATTAACAAAATAATTTCATGGGATTCTTCAGTATGCGCTGCAATGCTTTCGATGCATTGCTTTACGCGGTTCTGAATCCCATTCAGGCTGATAACAATAGACACGGTTGCTTTGGGTTCAGCATCCTGGTTTTCGGATTCTTTTGCATTCAGATCCGTTAATCCAGCCTTCGCGTTTGAAACGGTCACATCGTTTAAGGAATCCGATCTGCCTGATGACCGCTTGCTTTGCCGGTCAAGTAAGGCCTGAATATTTTTGTTGGCATCTTCATTGTTCGGATCTAACGTCGTGACCCGTTCATAGAAGTCTATAGCATCGTCAAACTTTTTGAGCACCACGCAAATATGGCCGCTAATCAATAGCGTCTCAACATCCTCAGGATGGGTTGCCAGTATGTCCACGTAAATTTGAAGGGCCTCTTCCAACTTTTCCATTTCGACGAACAAAAAGTCCGCCAGGTTTTTCTGCAGTGTTACATTTTCGGGCTGCAAATGTGCGGCCTGCTGGTAGTGGCACAAGGCTTTTTCTTTGTCACCGGTATGATAATACAATACACCGAGGTCGTTATGGCCCATTGCCAAATCCGGATAAGATCCCAACAATTTTTCTAATTCATCGATGGCCTCGGCCTTGCTTATAATGCTCAAATTTTGTTTAAGCCTTTGGTAAATTTCATCCGGGGATTCTGCATTCACCAAAACGTCCGATGAAGGCGGTCTTTCCAATTCTTCTAAATGTTGACGGGCAGCTTCATTCCACGGTTCAATTTCCAGAACCTTGTTGAAAAAATCCCTGGCATCACCCGGCTTTTCCAATGCTACGCATATCAGACCGGTTGCCAGTAGGGTTTCAATGTCCTGGGGATGGGTGGTCAAAATATCTACATAAATTTTAAGCGCCTCTTCGATGCGGCCGAGCTCAAGACAGTAAAAATCGGCCAGATTCTTCTTAAAATTAATATTTTCGGGCATCATCTCAACGGCGCGCTCATAATGATTCTGGGCTTTTTCTTTGCTGCCGGTATGATAATAAAGAACCCCCAGATCATTGTAGGCCAAGGCAAAATCCGGAAATTCCTCAAGCAAGCCCTCCAACTCTCCAATGGCTCGGTGGGATTCGCCATCGTTCAGGAGTGGTTGAATCTCGTGGTAGAGCTCTTCAGGCGTTTTGGCGCCGGAATTTCCCGTTTTCATAGAGTTCAATTTGTCCCGAAATTGCAGAACATCTTGATGCCCAGGTTCGATTTCCAAAACCCGGCTGTAAAATACCTCGGCGTCTTGAAACTTCTCCAAGGCCACACAAATAT
>JAFDCA010000564.1 GCA_019313025.1 Deltaproteobacteria bacterium | reverse complement strand
GGAGGAGGCCTTTCAGTTCCATCCCCTGATCAACACCAGCACCCTGGTAATTTCCCGGGATGGTCTGAAGCGATTTATCACCCAAACCGGGCATGAGGTTCGGCTGCTGGATGTTCCTGCACAGAAGGAATGAAGAATTACGAATGAAGGAGTGCCATCAATTTTATTGGCTGGCTGATGACAGGGTTAAACGACGCTAAGGGCTATATGCTGAAGCTTCGGATCCGATCCAACCGGCTGGTGATTTCGGTGACACGAATTCCGTATTTCTCGTTTTGAACGACGACGTCTCCTCTTGCGATCAGCGTATCATTTACCAGAATATCCACCGGCTCCCCCGCCAGCTTAATCAGTTTGATTGCGGACCCGGGGGTGAGATTTTGCAGCTTCTGGATTTTAATTCTCACACGGCCCAACTCGACCTTGATTTTCAGAGGGACATCAAGCAGTAGATCAAGGTCGACATCTTCAGGGGTTTTTGAATACTGGTTTTCAGCTGGAGCATTTTTTTCTGTCTGAACCGCTGGTTGCTCCGGTTTTGCTGCTTTGATTTCGTCCGGCTTTTCAGGGATCTGTGGCTGATCAGATAGTCTTACCCCCATCTCCACGAAGATGATGTTTTCACGGCAACGGAAAGCGAATCGCTCATAATTTTCCATATTGAGCGCTTCAATTTTAAAATCAGTTCCGGATGTGAAGGACGGAGCGGAAAGGGCGCACATTAAACCGGCATCGGCAAGCGCCGATTTTAAATTCCCACCAACGTTGTTGCCTATTTCTGCAAACATGTCTCTGATTTCTTCATCACCTTCAATTTCTTCGACTTTCACCCCGAGCTTTTCGGCTGCCATTTCCCGCGAAAAGCTATCAGCGGTATGAATACTGACCATACCGGTTGCATCCCCCGCAAAACTGACCGACCCTACGTTGCGAATACCATCCAGGCTTCCCGCGGTGACCGCATCCGCGGGTTCCAGTTTCAAGGAGAGCATCGTATCAAAAACATCGATGACTGCCTCGGAAACCCGGGTATTTAGGTCCGGCGCATTAATTTTTGAGACATCGGCATCACCAAGCTCAGCGGGCGCATCAGGGGCACCGCGTCCGTCTTCCTCACCGGAGGCCTGCCGGGTGTTTAGGCTGACCTCCACGAAAATATAATTTTCCTGGTGCGTGAAAATGAAACGCTCAACCCCTTCCATTTCCAGAGATTTGATGGTGAAGTCGGTCCCATGGGTAAAGGAAGGTGTTGAGATCGCACAACGGTGGCCGGCGTCATTTAGGGCAGATTTCAGATTACCGCCGACAATATTGCCGATTTCAGCGAGCAGGTGTTTGATTTCTCCATGACCTTCAACTTCTGAGGGTTCGATGTTGAGCTTGCCGGCCATCATCAGACCTGACAGTGCGGCGTCTACCTGAATATTAATTAGGCCGACAACGTTACCGACAAAATTAACGGTCGCTACCATGCGTCCTGTTTCGGTGGTATCCGGTGGTTCGGAATCGAAAAGCTCAACCTCCATTGACATCATCGTGTTGAACACATCGACGATAGCGTCGATGATGTGGGATCGGATATCAAAATTTTCTAAATCACTCATAGGACTTTCCGACAGGATTCATTAATTCTAAAATCTAACATTCACCAGACTTGTAGCAGAACAAAAATGGGCTTAAATAAGGTTAATGAAAATCATCAATTTTCACCCAGTCAGGGAACAGCCCTTCATGGTTAAGATTGTTCAAGATGCAAAATTTATTCCATAAAATTCGCATCTTTTTTGTCTAAAAACATGATGGGGGCGAAGGCATAGCTTTTAATATGTTTTAAGCTAGTTATGTTCTTTTTCAGGTTACTTAAACAGACGGTCATCCTTTGGATTCAGCCGGGTCAGTCCCTAAAATAGATCACGCTTAAGTTGGGGGCGTTGGTGATATGACGGTTTTGCTGGGAATTGCCTCGCCGCTTAAAGCAGCTGAGTGCTTCGATTCGTAATTTCGATTACGGTGTAATTTTTTTGAGGATTTCACCGTCTCCTGTTAACATGAATATCATAAAATGATTTTTTGCGGCGTCTTTGGCCAGCTCGTCAAAGCAGATTGCCTGAACTTCGTATTTTTTTACCTTCTCGGTTTTCAAATGTATCAAACATTGCTGAGCATCTTCTTTCTGATAAAAAGCGGGTATATACGACTCGTTTTTATCTTCATCGAGTTGTCCCAGAAACTGCTCATCTGCATCGGGATCCTGTATGACCACCCAGATCCATGTATCTGATTTTATCTCTTTGTTCATATTAGTAGCCCCTTGCATGCTGATTGTTTGACAAAATGTGTCGAACAATTTCGATTGGGTATTGCAATCAATAAGTGTTTTCAGTGTTCAGGGGTTCAGTCTAGGGAGGATTGTCCCTCCTGAACTCCGGACACTCGAATTACCCGAGGTGTCGAAGCAGTGATCAACGTAGATTCAAAGTTGGAGCAAATTTCAAATATATATGGTTAGGTTTAGGTTAAAAGTTCATCGTCAATCCCATTTGCATTTTGGGCATTCTTGCGCTGCCATTCAATTTGATTTTTTATTTCGCTGAGTATAAATGAGCTTTTCAAACTATTGGCAAGGATGTCGTTGCTTGGCTCCACTCCGATTGCTTTTTTTATAAATTGACGGGCGGACTGGATTGCCGCCTGGATATTGCTGGTAAAGACCCCGGCTCTGGGTAAAACGTTTTTGCCAGGACCGCTCATTAAATTTAAGGTCCAAAAAGGTTTTCGGGTATCGATTTGATCGTCATCATCATTTTCTCTTTTCGATGCTTTTTTTTTTAACTGGTACTTAACCTGGTTTCCGACTTCGTTTAAAATAAAATAGGATTTCAGCATTTCAGCTATTTCATCCTGGGTCGGCTCAACGCCGGTCGTAACTTGGACATATCTAATTATCGTCAAGATGGCATCTTTGATGCTACCCTCTATCCGAATAAATTCCGCCAAAACCCAATCCTTTATTTGGTCCCGAAAATCTTATCCCCGGCATCGCCCAAACCAGGCAAAATATATCCGATATCATTCAATTTTTCATCAAGAGCGGCTATATAGATCTCCACATCCGGATGGGCGGCGGTCAATTTTTCGATGCCTTCCGGTGCGGCAACCATGAAAATCCCCTTGATCTGATTGCAGCCTGTTTTTTTGATTAAATCGATGGTAGCAATCAGCGAACCGCCCGTGGCCAGCATGGGATCTATGATCAGTGCAATCCGCTCTTGCATGGCACTGGTCATTTTGACATAATATTCGATCGGTTGCAGGGTTTCTTCATTGCGATACAGTCCCACCACGCTCACCCTGGCAGAAGGTATGAGATCCAAAACTCCGGGCATCATTCCCAGACCCGCTCTAAGGATTGGCACTACGGTTATTTTTTTCCCTTTTATTTTTTCAACTTGAACCGACCCGTCCCAGCCCTGAATGGTTTTTGTTTCGGTTTCAAGATCTTTGGTAGCTTCATAAGTTAGCAGCGTCGCCAACTCTGATGCAAGGTCTCTGAAATCCTTGGTGGTTACATTGTTTTCTCTCATCAATGCAAGTTTGTGTTTGATCAGCGGGTGATTCACAACATGTACGGGCACGGGGACCTCCTCTTTGTGTGATATGATTAGCGGATACATTTAAGATGGCACGTGGGAATCCACCTTCCAATGATTGAATATTCAATATTCAATTCTCCGCCGGATGCGGGTCCGGTTTGAGATAATAGGTTCCGCTGCCTGTCATATTGAAATTAATTTTATGTGTCAAGATCTCAGAATGGAATTTGCGGGATTTGAAATTGAGGGTTTGGGAAAAAAGGAGAAAGGCACCTTTCGGGGTAGTGTTATGTTATCGGTGTTTCGTATTTTACATTTTAGAAAGTTGATATCAAATGCAAAATACGAAACACCGGATTTTGGATAAATTTGCCTTTTTACGAATTTATTCAAATTCACCCAATGGTCTACTAAAGGTATAGGCAACGGGATCTTTGACAAGCTTTTCGCCAGCTGTGTCGATATTGCCTCCTAAAGCCGAAAAGGGTGAGGATACGATAAAAAACACACAACCGACAGCGGTTGCGACGATGCCTACCGGTCGGACTACGGCGAGATCAAACATCATGGCACCGCTACTGGGTTCTTCCGTCTCAAAATATTCCTCGCCAAAGGCGGTGGTAGATAGCGGCAGGGTCATCATTGCTGCGATCATTACGATGATCAGGGATTTTTTGGCAATTTTGAACATTATTTTCTCCTCCATATGAAATAAGGTATTTGACGACGTCTGAATTAAACTCTATTATACCGCTTTTTGGTTAAAAATATCAATATATTTGTTAAAATCATCGAATCCCTTACTGAAAAAATATAATTTTCGGGACGTCAGACTAAATGGAAACAGACATGAAACACATCGAAGTGGCCATACCGCTTCCAGTCTATCAAACATTTACCTACAGCGTCCCCCAATCCTTTACCGATTTTATGGCCACCGGAAAAAGAGTTCTTGTACCCTTTGGACGGCGTCGGGAAACCGGCTATGTATTTGGCCAAAACCAGGGTGCTGATATAGTTGATATAAAGGAGATGAAATCAATTCTGGATATTCTCGATGAACAGCCGCTTTTTCCGTCATCAATGGTGCCGTTTTTCAGATGGATTTCCGACTACTATAAGTATCCAGTTGGCCGGGTTGTAAAAAATGCGCTTCCGGGCGGTTTAAATATTCGTGATTACGCATCGGTTGCTATTACCGAAAAAGGACGAAATGAGCTCGACCACGGTCGACTGGCACCAATTGCCAAAGATATTTTAGGCCAATTGCAATCCAAAACTATCCTGGTGAAAGACCTTTATAAAAAGATCGATCGGGATATACCCAGTACGTTGTTGTACACCTTTGAACAATGTGGTTTGATTACCAGGAAATGGGAGTTGGCCGGGGACAAAACGAAAGCCAGGCTGGAGCGTTTTGTACGCCTGACCGACACTGCTTTGCCCGCCGATCGTCTGTCCGCGACCAGAAGAAAAATAATAGATGTGTTAAAAATCGAAGGCGAAATCACCGTAAAAAAACTTAAAGAGAGTGTGCCCACTGCTGCCGCATTAATTAAACTCCTTGAAAACGACGGTTTTGTGACGATCGACCACAAAAGGGTGTATCGCGACCCTTTTGGCGAATCAATTGAGCCTGATCGTGCTTATATTTTAAACCAGGAGCAACAAAAAGCCGTCTCGCAATCCTGTAATTATTTGACTAAAGGGTATAAGACCTTTTTATTGCGAGGTGTTACCGGGAGTGGAAAAACCGAAGTTTACATGCAGGTTGCCGCCGCGGCCTTAAAAAGCAAGCGTACTGTACTGGTTCTGGTTCCGGAAATTGCATTGATTACCCAGATGGAAAAGCGATTTCGGGCACGCTTCGGTGAATGTGTCGCTGTGCTGCACAGCGCTCTGTCAGCGGGAGAGCGTTATGATCAATGGTCTCGTATCATGCAGGGGGAGGCAACGGTTGCCATCGGCGCCCGATCCGCCATATTTGCCCCATTTAGCAACATCGGTGTTATCATTGTTGATGAAGAGCATGATGCCTCTTACAAACAGGAGGGTAGCTTGCGTTACAACGCCAGAGATCTGGCGACGGTCAGGGCCAAGCAAGTTGGATGTGTTACATTGCTGGGTTCGGCCACACCATCGATTCAGTCATACTATAATGTGGCCACAAAGAAGTTCACTGAGCTCACCTTGGAAACGCGGGTCGAACAGCGTCCTTTGCCTGACGTCAGTATCGTGGATCTTCGTCAAACCAGAGATATGCGAGGCATCCGACGCTTTATTACCCCCGAGTTGCAGCAGGCCATGAAAGCCTCGCTTGAACGCGGAGAACAGATACTGCTTTTTTTAAACCGGCGGGGGTACGCCAGTTTTCCGGTTTGCGGAGCATGCGGTCAACCCATGCGCTGCAAGCATTGCGATATTTCACTGACCCTGCACCAGCAGGCCAATGCTTATCGATGCCATTATTGCGGCTTTAGCCGTGCAGCGACATCGAAATGTGGATTTTGTGGATCTGCTAAAATCAGGCTCTTGGGCCTCGGTACGGAAAAGCTCGAGGCCATGGTGACATCGATTTTCCCCAAGGCCCGAATTGCCCGTATGGACAGCGACACCACCCGGCGGAAAGGATCCATTTTGAAGCTGCTAAAAGGGCTAAAAAATAAAACCACCGACATTCTGGTGGGCACTCAGATGGTGGCCAAAGGGCATGATTTTCCCAACATCACCCTGGTTGGCATCATCTGCGCGGACCTTTCCCTGAGTTTCCCGGATTTTCGGGCTGGGGAACGGACGTTTCAGCTTTTGGCGCAGGTCGCCGGAAGAGCAGGACGCGGAGACAAGCCCGGTAGAGTCATTTTACAAACCTACAATCCGGATCATTTCAGCATTGCCGCAGCCAGACAGCAGGATTATATCGCTTTCTATCAGCAGGAGATCGGTTTTCGCAAAGCGCTCAATTATCCACCCTATTCCAGAATGATACAGCTGAAAATATCGGGCAAGGACCCGCAAGAGACGGAGAACCATGCTCGACTGCTGGGTGATTTGTGCCGAACATTAAAAGTCAAACACTCCGCCGATTATCAGAGTGTGGAGATCATGGGGCCCATTGAGGCCTCTTTAACCAGAATCGCCGGACGATATCGCTGGCAGGTCCTGTTGAAAGGACTAAATGCCAAGGCGCTGCATCAGTTTATCAACCAGCTTTTGTCGGAGAACTCACCAGTTTTCGTCCGACAACCGGTCCTGGTGGCAATCGATGTCGACCCTCTTTTTATGATGTAAGTACCTTAGGGAATGGCGACTTACGACTGATGGGATCGCTCTCCGAGGCGTAGGCGCTACAACCCCTACGAGCCCGCTTCCAGCCCGTAGGCTTCATAGGCTTAAAGGCCGGAGGGGAGGTTTTGCTAATTCTTTTGTAAATCAGATAGGATACATTATTTGAAGTTCGATGTTGGGTGTTCATCAGTTTCTTTCCCAACTCCGAATTGACAATCTGATTTCTGTCATCTGTCATCTGCACTCCGATCTCTGTAACCAAGAAAGTTGCACCTTGACATTGTGCGGCATGCGTCATAAAATTTTTTCAGAATTCATAAAACCAATTGAGAGAAGGAGTTAATCATGAGCAGTAAAGGGCTTTTAGCGTTAACCGTTACAATTGGACTGACACTGTTTGCTGCAGTAGGTATCGGTGCCCAAGATGATGCCGGACCGGCCGCTTTTTTCCCGCAAACCCTTTATGAATTTTCACCGGTCCTGGACGGGGCTAAAGTTGTTCACGAATTTGTCGTTCAAAACAAGGGGACAGCGACGTTGAACATTGAACGTGTGAAAACCGGCTGAGGGTGCACCGCTGTCTCGTATTCGAGACAGGTCCCTCCCGGTGGTGAGGGGAAAATAACTCTTAAAGTCGATACCAAAGGATACGGTGGAAGAAAAATGAGAAAAACCGCGGGTGTTTATACCAATGACAAAGCACGCCCGCAGCAGGATCTGATCATTAGCGGCCAGGTTGAAAAATTTGTTACGATTCGTCCACAAAATGCCAACATGCGCGGTATTGTCGGTGACCCTATCAAGGGCAGCGTGACCATCATTCCCGAAAAAAAATATCCTTTTAAGATTCTAAATTTGCGTGCGCAAGACGGCAAATACATCAAATACCAGCTGGAAGAAACCAAAGAATCCGACACCACGGTATATAAGCTCAATATTGTGAACCAGAAAACAGACGCCGGCCGTTATTACGACGCCATTATTCTCGAAACGGACAGCAACATCAGGCCGCAGATTAACGTAAGGGTTTACGGTTATATACGTCCCCGCAAAACTGAATAGACAAGTTAGAGAATCAAGTTAGAGGCTTTGGCCCAATTGGAATATTGGAATGCTGGAATAGTGGGATTAAAATATGGTAAATTTTAAAGTTGTTGCATTTGATTGTGACGGCGTATTATTCGATACCGAACAAGCCAATCGGGTTTATTACAGCAATATCCTGCAGCATTTTGGAAGGCCGGCGGTGACAGACGAACAATTTGTCTTTGTTCATATGCATACTGTTTTCGATTCCCTGGCCTATTTATTCCCCGATGAAAAGACCCTGACAGCGGCGCATGATTTTCGCAAAACTATGGACTATCAGCAGTATCTGAGCTATTTCACAGTGGAGCCGCATCTGGTTTCATTGCTTGAAAAGCTCAAACCGCAATTCAAAACCGCCATAGCCACCAACAGAAGCGACACCATGGATCGGTTGCTGGCTGCATTTGATTTGGACGGATATTTTGATCTGATTGTGACGACCAGCGATGTCGAGCGACCCAAACCCCATCCTGATGTGCTGCTAAAAATCTCAGACCATTTTAACATCCCGAGCGATCAGGTAATATATATTGGAGATTCGCGACTGGACGAATTGGCTGCCAGGGCGGCCGGAATGCCTCTGGTTGCCTATCGCAATCCAGAGTTATTGGCGGAGTACTACGTTAACGGCCTCAATCAGATTGAAGATTTGCTTGGAGTATAAAAGAATGGAAAATGAAACATTGGAAGAGAATGAGAGAGAAACGGTTCCAACTGATATAGAGTGGGAACATCGTGTATTATGCAGTGACGGCAACTGTATCGGCGTGATCGGACCGGATGGGCGCTGCAAAGAGTGCGGGAAAAAATATGAGGGTACTTTGCCGGAGGAACATTTTTCAGAGAAGGAGGGGGCGTCACCGGAGGATATCTCCTTTGAGAAACAAGAGCCATCTTTTGAAGATTTGTCCGATGAGGCAGACGAGTCAAATGAAAAGGATGATTTTATAAGAGACGATGGCTGGCAAGATCGTGTTTTGTGCAGTGATGGTAACTGTATCGGCGTGATCGGCCCTGATGGGCGCTGCAAGGAATGCGGCAAGCCGTACGAGGGATAGTACTGAATTAAGAACTTTTGTCATGCTGGCGTTTCTTTTTCGATTTGACCGGCCTTTTTTTGCCCGGCTGGCTGAACCCTGATTAGGTTAACGGCAATCGAATCGTAAACACAGCTCCGCCTTCCGGTGCGTTATTGGCATAAATCACACCCTTGTGGTCTTTGATGACATCGTAGCAAATAGAGAGCCCAACCCCCATTCCCAAGGTCTTTTTTCGGGTGAAAAAAGGATCAAATATTTTTGCCAGATCATTTTCAGAAATACCGGGACCGTTGTCTTTTACTGTTATGATAATTTCTTCGTCCCGGTTGTGAGTGTCGATGCTGATTTCACCGCCAATTGGTGTAGACTGCGTAGGCTTCTCCTTTAAATCCGGTGCATTGATAATTGATTCCACAGCATTGTTGACCAGGTTCATGATCACCTGACCGATTTGCTGGGGAGATGCATTGATTTTTGCTGTTTTAGCAGCCAGATTTAATTTGATGCTCACCCTGTTTTTTTTTAAATGACTGCGTGTCAGGGCAACCGTGTTTTCAATTACCTGATTGATGTTCATGGGTTGTTTTTCTTCTTTGCCCGGGCGGTTAAGATCGATGAGGTTGCTAACGGTGTTTCGAATGCTGAAAAAGGCATTTTTAATCAAATCCAATTGACTTAATAGCTCCTTATCCTGCTTATATTTCATTCGGATTACGCTCAGCAAGGCAGTAATGCCTTGCAGGGGTGAGTTAATTTCATGGGCAATTGATGCCGCCAGCTGTCCGGTTGCCGCCAGCCGTTCGGATCTCAGCAACTGATTATAAAGAAATTTTGTTTCGGTAATATCTCTTGCGACGCATAAAAAACATGGTTTGCCAAGATAAAAAACAGTACGACAGTTGACTTCATTGGGTAAAAGAAGGCCGTTTCTGGTTTTGATATTGAGCTCGAACCGGGACTCTTTTTCCGTGCGCACCTTTCTGAGCATGCTTTCTACATAAGGGAACTGATTTGTTTCAACGATTTTGGAGATACTAAGATTTAAGAATTCGGCTCTTGTGTAACCGGTACTTTCGAGCATCCGCCCATTGGTTTCGATAAATTTTCCCTCAGAATTTAAAAGAAACACCCCTTCAGTAACATTATCAAACAACTCTTTGTATCGTATCAACTCTTCGGCTTGTTTAAATTCAGTGGTGTTGGAGGAGATGATGGTTGCAGCGATGACTTTTCTGTCCAGTCTCAAGGCGCCGATGCGGTAGGTATACCATTTAGGTTTGCGTACAGAGCCCATGCGCACTTCGAATTTTTCCGGCTCCCCTGTCCTAAAAACACTTTCAATACAATCCCTCGCGAGGTCACGATATTGCGTGGGGAGAAAGTGATACATGCTTTTACCGATGGCTTTTTCGCGAGGTAGTTTTGATATATTTTGATTGATGTAGCGAATAGTGCCTTTTTGATCCACCGCGATGATCATGTCCGGTGCGGTAGCTATCAGAGAACGCCACAGTTCTTCGGATTCATTCAGTTTTTGTTTCGCTTCCTTTAACTTGTTAATAATTGACTGCGCGTGGGAGCCGAACAAAATGAACAGGCACAACACGATCACTCGTAAATAAATATCGTACAAATCAGGGCCGATAAGTTCGGCAATGAGATTAAATTTATTTGAAAAAAAAATATTCAGAATGGAATCAAGTACCCAATAGATGATGGCTACAAAGATGACAGCCAGCACCATCGAATCCGAATACCTGGATAGAACTGCGGTGTCCGCCTTGGTTTCGAACTCCGTTTTTTTTACTGATTTCAGCGAGTTGGGATCCAAAGGTGACTTTGCGAATTTCCTTTTTGAAGCATTCATACGGTTTGCTC
The DNA here is from genome assembly GCA_019313025.1 of Deltaproteobacteria bacterium. The sequence continues at coordinate 236 of JAFDCA010000564.1, read as the reverse complement.
CTGCTATTGTTCGTCAAAATAAGGGTAACCGTTTACAGGTTCGGGATTCAACGTTCAAGGTTGGGGACCAAGAAAGTGAATTTTAACAACAGAACTATCACCATTAATGCGCTAAACGGATATCTTCTATCATAATCCACTCTAAATGATAATATAAAACACAAAGTCGACCTGTCACGATGGCATCGAATCAGGTATCAACTCCAATGACCTACTTCAATTGATCTTTGGTCCTT
>JAFDCA010000563.1 GCA_019313025.1 Deltaproteobacteria bacterium | reverse complement strand
TTAGATGAACCTGCAGCCGGTATGAACCCAAAAGAAACTGCTGAGCTCATGGATTTGATACTTAAGTTACGGGATACGGGACTTACCATTTTTTTGGTAGAACATGACATGCGGCTGGTCATGGGGATCTCAGAAATGGTGATTGTTTTGGATCACGGTCAGAAAATTGCAGAGGGGGAACCCAAGGAAATCCAACAAAACGAGAAAGTGATTGAGGCGTATTTGGGAACCAAAGCGAAAACCCAAGCTTAAATTTTAAGAGGATGTCCTTTTGGGGGGACAGTTTGGTGTGGATAGCATTTTATCAACGATCATAAAAGGAGGAAGAAAATGAAAAAGTTTAAAATTTTAGTGTTGTGTTTATTTTTGGTAATAGGATTTCACAGCATGTCTTTGGCAAAGACATTGAAAATCGGCACCCTGAGCCCGCTGACCGGACCGTATGCTCAGGATGGTACGGATATCCTTCAAGGTGCCAAGACCGCCGTGGCAGTATTTGAGAAGGCCGGCGGTATTCCCGGGTATGACAAAATAGAAATTATACCCGGTGACAGTGCCTGCGACGGCGGAAAGGCAACCATGGCTGCCAACAAGCTGATCAACAGCGGTGTGAGCGGAGTGGTTGGCGCCTACTGCTCTTCGGCCACCATTCCGGCATCCGTTCCGCTGAATGAAGCAAACATCGTGCAGATTACACCGGCATCCACCCATACCGATGTGACCGGACGCGGTTTCAAACAGATATTTCGAATGCCTCCCCGTGATGATGTTCAGGCGTGGTCCACGGTGAAGTTTCTTGAAGACGGTCTCAAAATAAAAACCCTTGCCTTGATTGACGACCGCCAAACTTACACCGTTGGTCTCACCGAGAATATCACCAGGTTTGTCGGTCACAATAAAAAAATTGAAATTGTGGCGTTGGAACATATTACCCCGGCGGACAAAGACTTTACTGCCGTACTGACCAAGTTAAAAAAATTAAACCCTGATGTTATTTATATGGGCGTATACCAGCCCGAAGGTTCACTCATGGCACGCCAGGCCAAGGCTTTGGGTATTAAGTCCAAACTGTTAACAGAAGATGCGGTTTATCACCCCAAGTTCATCGAAGTGGGGGGCAAGGCTACTGAAGGCACGTTTCTCACATTTGCAAAGGCGCCGGAATCCCAGGAGCGTATGGATTTTGAAGAAACCTATAAAAAGATGTGGAATGTCGACACCATCGGCTCCTATGGCTATTATGCATACGATGCGGCCATGATTCTTTTGGAAGCCATAAAAAAGGCCGCTACCACAGACACGGACAAGGTTGTAGACACCCTTCGAAACACGACGTGGAACGGGGTTACCGGAGAAATCAAGTTTGATCACAAAGGTGACCGTAAACTGGCTCACATTATTTGGATCGTCAAGGACGGCAAGTTCGTGCCGTACTGGGATCCGCTGACCGAAAAATACTTCTAAACGAGACAATGGTGTGGATCAAGGTCGGCCTTTGGTCCACACTTGTTTTTTTCGTAATTAATTCAGGGGTCAGGGAGTTTTTCTAAACAGTCGCACCATGGATAATCTTTTTTTAAACCGCATGAACTCGCAGCAAGGGATCGTAAAGAAAAAACAGGAAACGATCTTTGAAATATCAATAGGTTCTCTGCATTTTTTAAAAATTCTTTTAAAGATACAATTTAGGTGTGCGCCTGTTTTTTCTAACGATCCCTACGCCGCTCAAACAGCATTCGATTTAAAAAAAGATCACCCATTTCGCTATATTCAAGGATTTAAGAGAAAAACTCCACGACCCCGATTCATTTCCATTCCGCTCATACACATGTGCTGCATGTGTTCACGGGGTGTGCTTTCCCGTGTAAGGATATTGGCGGAGTGGCTTCGTCATTTCAATGGCTTGACAGTGGGGGCGACCGCGGCTCCTGCATGCTTTTTGCGGGAGAACGCGGAGGGGGTAGGAATGCCACCGCTGCCAAGCCATTAAAATGACCGGACACGCAGACACCGGAGTGAAGCGGGAAAGCGCGCCACGTGAACAAGAAAATATACATTTTCAATAAACGCTTTACGATGCTTGTATTGATCACACCCAGTGCGATGAAGAAGATAAGGATTTTATTCTGTGGATAATGCATCATTTATCCTTCAGCAGTTGATCAATGCCATTTTCCTGGGGAGCATTTTTTCTCTGATCGCCCTGGGTTACACCATGGTCTACGGCATCATAGAACTCATCAATTTTGCCCACGGAGAGCTGTTTACTGCCGGAGCGTTTATCGGAATCATTGTTCTGGCTGCACTGCAACAGATTGGTTTTGTAGAAACCCACTTTGTTTTAACCTTAATTTTCGTTTTCGGCATGTCCATGGCCTATGTGGCTTTTTTGGGGGTGGCCATCGAGCATGTGGCCTACAAACCCCTGCGCAAAGCCTCCCGCCTTGCCGCCATTCTGAGCGCCCTGGGAATGTCGATTTTTTTGTCCAACGGCATGATGCTCAGTCAAGGGGTGTCTGACAGGGCATACCCGGCAATTTTTGGATTAAAGGGATTTTCGATTCTGGATGCCAGAATTACTTACGGACAAGTCTTTATTATTGTTTTGTCATTGTTACTGATGGTGACATTGAACATGTTCGTCAACTGGAGCAAGCTGGGTAAGGCCATGCGGGCCACAGCACAAAACCAGACTATGGCCCGAATGCTGGGCATTGATATCGACAGAACCATCCGGGTCACGTTTATGATTGGACCTGCCCTAGGTGCTGCGGCAGGCGTCATGGTGGGCATGTATTATGGGTCTGTCCGATTCGATATGGGCTTTATTTATATGATAAAAGCCTTTGCCGCAGCCATTTTGGGGGGTATCGGATCCATCCCCGGTGCCGTGCTCGGCGGAATGATCATCGGCGGGGTGGAGGTGCTTTGGTCGGCGTTTCTGCCCAGTGAGTGGAAAGATGTAACGACATTTGTCGTATTAATTTTGGTACTTTACCTTAGACCGAGCGGAATTTTAGGTGAACATGTGAGCGAGACCCGGGTATAACATGGCCAAAAGCGATTTTAAAAAATTTATTATCTACTCACTGTTTTTGGGCATTCTCATCTTGCCTATGGTCGGATTTCCAGGCCGCACCTTTGAGGCGGTCCGAGCATTTACCATATGGGGAGGAATTGTCGGCATTTTGGCGCTGTGGCTGTTGAACAAGACCGTTCGACGCAGTGGCGTGTACCAGAGAACCGCGACCACCTTTTCACCATTAAAAAACACGGTGCTCGAAAAATTTTACAAGCTGCCGACCAAGTACGCCATCCTTGCGCTGCTGATTGCCGTGGCGATCTATCCTTTGCTGGCAAACAACTACATGATCGACGTGGGGATTACCTGTCTGATTTATATCGTCTTGGGGCTGGGGCTAAATATCGTTGTCGGTCTCGCCGGTCTGCTTGACCTGGGATATATCGCCTTTTATGCCGTGGGTGCTTACAGTTACTCTTTGCTCAACCTCCACTTCGAAATTTCCTTTTGGCTTTCCCTGCCCATCGGTATTGTTATCGGGGCCATTTTCGGCTGTATCATCGGTTATCCGACGCTCAGGATGCGGGGTGACTATCTGGCCATCGTCACCATGGGGTTTGGCGAGATCATTCGCCTGGTTTTGAACAACTGGGACAAACTGACCAAAGGCCCCAACGGTCTGCTTGGCATGTCAAAACCGACGGTGATCTATCCCGCCTTTACCGAAAGCGGTTTGGAGTGGGTGGTTTATTCGTTGAGGTCTCTTCACGCACTTTACTACTTAATGTTTATTATCGCGGTGCTTACGGTCATCGGTGTTCGAAGGCTCGACAATTCACGTATCGGTCGGGCATGGGTCGCTATCCGGGAAGACGAAGTCGCGGCCGAGTTGTCCGGTGTGCCGACCACCTGGTTGAAACTGTTGGCTTACGCCATGGGTGCCGCATTTGCATCGGTGGTCGGGGCGTTCTTTGCGGCCAAACTGAGTTACACCAATCCCAATTTCTTCATTTTCATGGAATCTTGTATTGTACTATGCATTGTTGTTCTTGGGGGAGTGGGCAGCATCCCCGGTGTTATTCTGGCCGGTATTGTTCTGATTGCGGTACCGGAAGTTTTCAGAGAGTTTCAAGATTATCGAATGCTTGCATTCGGTCTGGCAATGGCTGCAATGATGGTGTTGCGACCCGAGGGGCTGATTCCGGCAACACGACGCAAGCGGGAACTTCATGAAACAGATGAATCTTCTCCCGAGGATTGAAAAAATGACGGTTAAAGAGCCGATTCTTGTGCTTAAAGATGTTCACACATATTACGGCAATATCCATGCCTTGAAAGGGATTTCCTGCGACATTCCGGCCGGAGACATCGTCTGTTTGATCGGTGCCAATGGTGCCGGAAAATCCACAACCCTGTTAACCATATTTGGCGTACAGCGGGCGACCCAGGGAGAGATCCGTTTTAAAGGTCATCCGATTCATCGTCTGCGTCCCGAACAAGTGGCGGCAAAAGGGATTTCCCAAACACCGGAAGGCCGACAGATATTTCCCCGGATGACAACCCTGGAAAATCTGGAGATGGGGGCTTATTTACGCAATGACAAGGCTGAGGTGGCAAAAGATATGGAATGGGTATTCGGCCTTTTTCCGGTATTAAAGGATCGGACCCGCCAGTTGGGCGGCACCTTAAGCGGCGGTGAGCAACAGATGCTGGCCATCGGTCGTGCGCTCATGTCCCGGCCGGAGCTTTTGTTGCTGGATGAGCCCTCTCTGGGGCTGGCACCCAAGCTGGTGGAAAAAATCTTTGAGACGATTCTGGAAATCAATAAAATGGGAGTGACCATTTTTTTGGTGGAACAAAATGCTCACATGGCACTGAGTATTTCAAATAGAGGATTCGTCATGGAAACCGGCCGAATCGTTTTGACCGACAGAGCTGCAAGGCTTTTAGAAAACGAGAAGGTCAAAAAGGCGTATCTGGGAGAGTAGGGAAGATCTCGGTCAGTCTGTTTGGCGTTTCGCACGAATAATGCTCGGTGCCTTATCGTCCTGTTCCTGTTTCAATTGAAGTAATATGATGGATACGATAACGATGACCCCACCGGTGATCTGCGGAATTTCCATGATTTCATGGAGAAAGATATAAGATATTATGCCGGCGGTAATCGGTTCTAAGGTTGCGGTAATGCTGGCTCGGGTGGAGCGGATGAGGTTGATGCCCTCCAGATATAGACCAAAAGGAACGAGGGTCCCCAATACGCCGATGTACAGAATCCATATCCATTGCACCGGTGAGTAAGCGTGCATGAAAGCTTCTAGAGGCGGGTGCAGGATGTTCCAGACGATTGCACCGAAAAACAACGCGTAAAAAAGGACCGTCCAGGGATTATAGCGTCGCATGCCGTATTCGCCGTGAATTGCATACCAGGCGAAGGTTAAGGCCGATAAAAGGCCGCTGATGATTCCCACGATATTCATGGAGAGAATCGTTAAATTGTAAGCTCCCACAACCAGATAACACCCCAAAGTAGCACCGATAAGGGCGATGAGTGTTGTGCGGTTTAGCTTTTCGCGCATAAACACAACCGAATGCAGGGCAATAAAACTCGGGGCCAAATACTGAAGCAAAATGGCGGCCGCGACCTTTATTTTGCTGATGGTAAAAAGGTAGGTGAATTGGACACCGGCCATTCCCACGGTACCAAACAGCATAAAATACAAAATATCCTTACGGGATATTTTGAGTAAAGAAGAAAAACGGATTAAAAGGCACAGAAACAATAAGGCCGCTGAAATGGTCAGCCGCAGCTGTACCAATTGAAAAGGGGTAATGCCGCTGTTAAACAAAAATTTGGCGGATGATCCCGACAAACCCCACATTAAAGCGGCTAAAACAACATAAAGATAGCCCCATCGATAGTTTTTGACAGTTTCTTTTGGTGTCACAGTTTGTGGAGAGTTGATTTATTGTTGAAAATTGATATTATCCAAAAAAATACTGAAGCAAATCGCAACATTACTAAAAACATGTGTTTGATGTCAAACCTATTTTTTGGTATTTTTTTTGCAAGCCCTGAAAAAACAAGCATTGTATATGTGTTAAAAATTGAAAAGTAGCTTCATTTATCATGTTACAAGGAGGAAAATATGCGAATTGGTGTCCTAAAAGAGATCAAAAGCAAAGAGCATCGGGTGGCCGTAACACCAGAAGGGGTTGAACAGATGCGGGAACGTGGACATGAGGTTTTCGTTGAGATCGACGCCGGTGATGGATCTGATTTTCATAATCAAGATTATGAAAAGGCCGGGGCAACAATTTGCAGATCTCCGAAAGAGATTTACCAAAAAAGCGAAATGATTATGA
>JAFDCA010000562.1 GCA_019313025.1 Deltaproteobacteria bacterium | reverse complement strand
GCAATACTGCCGTCAGAAGACGACCTCTAAAGATGATGAAACCACCACAACGCCTTCGATGGAAGGGTCCGACACCAAAGAAAAAAAGCTGTTGTGCCCGGATCGTTATGAACTAATGGAAGCCGAATTTGCCGATGGCGGCCTGTTCGACAACCTGCCCATCGGACTGGCCCGCTTACTTTCCGAGTCCAGCATGCTGCACAAAAAAGAGCCCCTACCGATCAAATATATTTACCTTGACCCGAATCGTGAGCGTTATGAAACACCTGTGTTGGAAGATCAGCGGGCCTGCGAAGGTAAGAACCCCCCCGAAGCCTGTGGCGAGTTGACCTTTGATTTAGCCTCTGAAGCCGTCGTCCTCGGTGGGGCCATCGGAACCGCCCGCAAGTATGAACTCTATCGCGAGTTAACCAGTGATAACTGGAAACTCAACCTTTCCCAGTTAGCCTACAAGATTGCCGATATCATGGATGCTGACGAGCTTGATATAAAATGTCCTTCCGTCCTGCCCTACTTTGATCGCCAACTGGAATGCAGCGACCGTTTGCGGGTTGCCGGGCGGCTCTTGGAGTTCGGGTACAGTTACCATATTACCCCCATAAAAGAACCCCTGTCCCCTCAAGCCCTGTTGCAGGAGCGTATTGCCACAAAATGCCGCCCGTCCTCGGCAGACACTGAACAGGGCTTTGTTTCTGAATGCACTATTGACGTCCCGCGGTTGAGAGAGCAACTGGCAGATGTTCTTACGAATCTCTCCGTGAATGCGGTACCTCAAGGAGAAAACCTCAAAAAAGATATCCACCGTTCTATCTTGTCCATCGATTCAGACCGATCGATTCATGTCACCAGTCGTGGTGGCCCCATCACCGGGTCTTTGCTCAGCGACTTTGGCGCGTTCCTCGACTATAAATTCCGCGAATTCGATTATCTTGTGGGTATCTATGATGCCGTCATGATCTTTACCAATGTTAAGTGCTCACGGAATTTTCCCGCTCAGGACCAGCAGGCCCAATTCCTGACCTGTCAAGACCGACTGAGCGAAGAGTTATATCATCTTTTGGAAGTGGCTGATCATCCCAAGGCCAGATATGTATACGCACTGATGGCAAAGCAGGAATTTGACAAACAAGGGGATATACGCTATGCCTATGACCCAATGCCGCCGGAAGACCGCGACATTCGAATCATTCACGAAGGACTCAAAAAATCAGTTCTCGCCGACGATAAAGGCAAAAGCAAGTTGGAGGGAGTTTTATCAACCGAGCGAAAGTTCTTCGATTACCTGAAAGCCCAAGGGTTCGAACCCACCCCGCCACCCGGAGGCGGGAAATCTCTGTTGGCTCTAATCATGGATGACCCGGAATACTGGTCACACGAAATGGTTAATCGCTTAACCAGACGCTTGGTAGACTTAAATAAACAGGCTGAAGCCATTTACCGAGCCCGTGAACCCGATCCTGAAAAACGGGAAAAAGCCCATACAACCCTCATGGGCGCCGGTGCCCTGGTGCTCAGGACAGCAACGTACAAGTATCCGAAGTTCACATTTTCACCGTCAACTGCACCCGAGGACTGGATCTGGCGCAACATCATTCCCTATGAAACCGCCTTCGATTTCGGTGATGGCGATCTTTTGCTCTTCTGGCAACCGACCTGGAATTTCAAAAACACCAATGCAGGCATTCGCCTCGGGTTAGGTTTTGCTGGTGGTATCATCAATTCTGATGTTTCCGAAAGTCGTGAACATTATGGCATTCTTGGCCTGGATCTTACGCGAATTGTAAAAACGTCCGTTTTCTCCGGATGGGGGGTCACACCGGCGGTGTATCATAACTGGAAAAAGCCGGAAGATGAGGACCAGACAACATTCGGATTTGATGTGCACGCCAATCTCTTTAACAATCGGTTACGCATTGGTTTAGGGGCACGTGATGTCATCAACGACATGGATGATACGTTCTTTCTGACCATTGGGATTGCCGATCTACCTGGCCTGGCTTACTGGCTCAGTCGTTAAGGTCCCATTATAATGAGAACCTTTGTCATCTATGGAAAATTCAGATTTGTATCTGTAAGCGAACCTAACTTCATTTAAAAAATGAAATCATATCCCGTTTCGTTTTGTTTAAACAAGTGAGTCATCTCCAATCGAGTAAGTGTGGTCCTAAAGGGTACAAGGGGTCAAGGATTCAAGGGTTCGAGTGAAATGCTAAAGAACTATAAAGATTTGAAAGTCTGGCAAAAGTCATACGAACTCTGTTTAGAAATATATAGAATAACAGCAAAATTCCCAAAGGAAGAAAGACCACTTTGGATTACGTTAGGATGCTCTATATATCTTATGGTTCTGTTTGCGAATTGGAAACGCAGATATTATTAGCAGGGGATTTACATTTAATTGAAAAAGGTAAATTGGGCAAACTAAAAAAAGACATCGCAGAAATTGAAAGAATGTTAAAGACTCTGATAAAGTCACTAGAAAACAAACCCTTGAATCCTTGACCCCTTGTACCCTTGAACCCTCTTCTGCAACTGAGTTGGAGAAGAACCAAAAAATGAAACTTTTCTTGATAATATTGTCGTGTTTACTGTTGTTCACCGTACTTGCCGCTGTGCAGTTCGTCTTCAAACCTCTGGGACTCGGTCCGGAACCGGACACCGTGTTGCCGGACACATTTTTTGGCCAGCCGAAAAAGGCTGACGGGAGACTCAAACTTCTGGTGGATGGAAAGGCAGCATTCGATGAAATATTGCGGGCCATCGATGGGGCTCAATCATCGATCCATGTCCAAACGTACATATGGAAAGATGACCATATAGGACGACAGATTGTATCAAAATTGAAAAATGCGGCAAGCCGTGGCGTGAAAGTTACGGTCCGCAAAGACGCGCTCGGAACGGCTTTTGAGCTGGTAGATATGCTCAAAGGAAGGCCGAGTCCTGTATTTACGAAATCCGGGTTGAAAGATACCAAAAACATCGATGTAAAGGTTGATATTTGGGCGGATACAGATCACAGCAAGTACGTTATCGTGGATCATAAGGAGGTCATTTTTGGCGGAATGAACATTGCCGATGAATACCACACCCAATGGCATGACTATATGGCCATGATCCGAAGTGAACGATGGACGGCAGCTTTTGAAGACAGGTTGTTGAAAAGCTCACCATGGCCGGAACCGTTACCATTCGTGATCACACTAAACGACAGGAACACCACCGAGATTCGTACGGCACTTATCGAATTGATCAAACAAGCAAGAGAAAGTGTACTTCTAGAACATGCGTACTTCTCAGACGACAAGGTGATCGAGGCTGTAAAACGGGCTGCCGAAAACGGTATTCAGGTGAATATAATATTACCCAAGAGACCGGACACGCATCATTATGCCAACATGGTTACCATCAACAAATTGATTCAATCAGGAGAAACCACAGCGCCCAGGGTGTTTCTCTATCCTCAAATGATGCATGCCAAAGTGGTCTTAACGGACGGTGTGATCGCCGCTGTTGGTTCCGCCAACCTTACCCCGCGAAGTATGAAGACCAGTCGAGAAGTCACCATGTTTTTTCACGGCAATTCTGACGATCCCTTTATTAAGAGGTTGCGCGAACGGCTCGAAAAGGATTTGGCCGAGAGCGAGGAAGTCCTGAGCCCGTTCAAACTTGGTGTTACAGGGAAAATTAAAGCGTTTTTTGGCAAATACCTCTGGTAGTTAACGAACAACTTGAGTAACAAAATTCATGACATGAAATAAAACAAGTGTTCTTTCTTTATTATCGAAAGGGAAATGACCCATGTTCTATTTTTACACGATCCGATTGAAGACGAAATATCTTATTTTTATTGTTCCAATCTTAGTAAAGATTGTCACTCTCACCATAATATTGTTCTCT
>JAFDCA010000561.1 GCA_019313025.1 Deltaproteobacteria bacterium | reverse complement strand
GCCGGATGCCAAATTTCGTAGATACCATAATGCATCGACCTATGAGACCCTGCTGACCCATTATAAACTCGGAGATAAGCACTTGGTTTATATCGGCAAAATTATCCATGATATCGAGGTCAACGTGTGGGAGAAAAAAATTCTACCGGAAACACGGATGGTTCAGCAGGCTGTCATAGAAATCATCACCAGCTCGGATACCTCCGATGTAATTATTAGCAGAAGCATGGCGTATTTTGACGGGCTCTATGAAGAATTAAAAAGACGTAATCCATTCTATTGACAAAAACCCAACTATAAGTTAGGAGTAATATTAGGGTGTTAGGTGATCTCGCAAAGGAAGAGGAAGCGTTCTATCGAAAGGACACGAATGCGCCACAATAATCTTAAGTATAATAGAAAGGCTCTGAACGAACTCAAGGATGTGCTCACAAAAAATTTTCCGGGCTATGTCGACAGGGTGATTCTTTTTGGATCCCAGGCGACAGGAGATGCACAGAAATTCTCTGATTATGATATTCTTGTGATATTGAACAAGCCTTTTGACTGGAAATTAAAAAATGAGATCTATGATAGAACTTGGGAGGTCGATTTCAAGTACGATATATTTACAGATATAAAGCTTGTTTCAAAAAATGAGCTGAATACCATAAAAGGAAAACAACCGTTTATTACGGATGCTTTCGAAAATGGAGTTGTCATATGAATCTGAACAACGAGGATCGGGAACTCCTAATTAACAACTACTTGGAAAAGGCCAGAACAACTATCGAGAAAGTCGAGTTTTTAGTAGATAATAATGAGTATCAACTGGCCGTAAATCGTATCTATTATGGTATCTATTATTCGCTGTCAGCTTTAGCGATCAGACACCGATACAGTACTTCAAAACATGCTCAATTAATCGGCTGGTTCAATAGAACATTTGTAAAAGCGGGCGGAATCGAAAAAAGTTTTAGTAAGATTATCAGAAAAGCCTTTGAGAATAGAATGGAGGGAGATTATAATGTCTTTGCCGACTTCTCGAAGGAGGAAGTTGAAGAGTCGTTGAAAGAAATGAAAATAGTCATTCAAGCATTAGATAAGCTAATCAAGGAATAAAAATTTCAATATCTGTTCGCCTGTGCGGTTGCATGGATTTAGCAAGAACACGAATTGGTACCAAGATTTCTAATAATTCATTTTTCGTGAAGAAGTTAATCCACGCAGATGTATCAATGAAATAGATCATAACTTTTTTATACCCTAAAGATATTACAATCTGTCCTGAATTACCATTTCATAAGCCGATGGGCATTTACCTTTTATCTTAATGGCATTGAATGGTTTAAATGGACCATGCTTTCCTGTCTTTATAACTCTCAATTTTTTTTCTTTTTCATCAATATTCTGGAGTAATTTTGCAAGGTCGGCATTATGGACCTCTCTTTGAATAATCATCATTTTACCTCTTTTAAAGATTAAATTAAGATTAGATGATTACTATCATATCCGAATAGGGTAATCAACTAAATCCTCTATTTAGGAACTAGATTGGATTCATATTTAGAGCCACAGTACACGATCCACGAAGACCACGAATTTTTATTAATTATAGGTTTTTGCAAGAGAGCCGTGTAAACGCAATCACAAATTATTAAAAAATGGGTATCGTAGAATGAGAAAAAAAATTGACACATTTGGATAATTAAAGATTTGATTTGCCATCATCCGTGGTCATATGGGTATATCATCCATCCTCTTGACAAAATCCCGACGATAAGTTAGGCGTAATTTTAAGGTGTTAAGTGCACTTGCCTCCGTTTCATATGAGCAGATGGATCCCGTGACATGAATAAGAATTCTGAATTTGAAACTGAAGTCATCGCATACGAGCGTCAACTCGCGCGCTCATTCAATTTTGTAATAAGAGAGGCGGAACAGTTGTATCAGGGCCAGGGACGACTCAGAAAAACTTACGACCGGCTCACAAAGCGTTTGGAGGGGCTCGGCGTTGCCTACGGTGTAGTCGGTGGATATGCCCTCATCGTCCATGGAGTGAGGCGTTTCACAGAGGATATTGATATATTGGTTTCCGGCGCGGGCCTGGATAGACTTCATAAACAGCTTATAGGCCTGGGTTATGTTCGTGTTGCGCCTGGGAGCCGTAATCTAAGGGATGTTGAGACCGGGGTCAAGATTGAATTTATCGTAGCCGGGGAGTTCCCGGGTGACGGCAAGCCAAAGCCGGTTGCCTTTCCTGCCCCGGAAGAAGTAGTTGAGCGTCGGGAGGGTATCAAGGTCATCAACCTCAAGTCATTGATTGAGCTTAAGCTGGCTTCCGGTATGACGGCCAAGGGGCGGCTCCAGGATTTGGCGGATGTACAGCGACTAATCCAGGAGCACGGCCTGAATGCTGAGTTTGCAGAATCGCTTAACGCTTACGTGCGTGATAAGTTCCTTGAGCTTCTCTCGTGATACCTTAAGGTTTTTTCCTTCAATTCAGTGCATTTTACAATGAGTGGGCGGCAACAATTCTGTCAGTACCATTGGTCAGCCTGACTATAATCCTAATCTTCATTCAGAAATGGTGTATGGAAAGACCGCGCATACGTTCAAATGGGTGGCGGTCGACAGCCGGCATTCCAGTTTCACTTGGGAATTTGGCAGGGTTTGTCTTTTTGTCGTTCCGGCGACAACCCTCAGGATTGGCCTTATCGGGGTATGGAATCGGGCACAGATAGATGTAATTTAAGGTATAAATACGGAGGAAACGATGAAATCCACTCTGGAAACATTGGAAACAATTGTAATTAAAAATGCAACCATCATTGACGGTAGTGGCGCCGATCCGGTTCCCAACGGCTTTGTCGTCATCGAAAACGAACGCATCAAAGAGGCGGGCAGCGGAGAGCCGGGCAATATCTCCGCAGATGCCTGCACAGTGGACTGCCGGGGGCAAAGCCTGTTGCCGGGACTCATTGATGCCCATGTTCATCTGGGCGCCGTGGATGCCAATATCATGGAGCAGCAACGGCAGTATTATGCTTCGCTGCTGGTGGTCAAGACGTTGAAAATGTATCTAAAGGCCAAGTTCGTGGGCAACTAGCTGCCACGCTGAACATCGAGGACACAGAATACCATAAAAGATCTCGGAAAAGGTCGTATCAGCATATACAACATTCTGGCAAACGCAAGCTAACAGACAGCAACAAGCACCGTTTATCCCCTGCTGTGATTTTTTCTTTGAGCAGTTGATTTGTGGCGCTAATATCCAACATAGCTATAATTTCTTAAGGCCAAAAATATTTAAGATATATTTGATCGATAGTCAGAACGCTAATTTATAGATTTCTGCTACTATAAATCTGAGCATTTGACATCACCTAAAATTTTATGATATCCATTTGAAATCTAACATTTTCAGTAAGTTATGATAATGGCAAG
>JAFDCA010000560.1 GCA_019313025.1 Deltaproteobacteria bacterium | reverse complement strand
CCTCACTCTCACCGCGCCTTCTCCACTCCTGCATTGCACGTGTGTAATGACCCTGTACAATACAGTACAGATTCACCACATGCCACGGCCTAGGGGGGCACGTAAGGTTACACATAATGTAGTATGTGGCCTGCCAAAAAAAGAAAGTGCAGAGCACATTTTAAAAAAGACAACACGTCAAAATTTTTTTTAAAAGTTTAAACTTGATGATTCCGTAAGGATAACGCTCCTCGCTCTATTGGAAATATTAAACTGTAAAAATAATGGCACGTATACAAAAAAAGAAAAAACAAAGACTAAAAAAAACGAAACAGCAGAGTACCGAAAGTATGGCATCTCAAGGACAAAAAAATGATGCTGTTTCGAAAAAGAGTGAATTGTCAACGGGTTCTGTTAAAAGTATAAAAGCAAAAGCCTATTCATCAAGACAAAAATCTCTGACGAAAACAAACGCTGACCCGGGGAAGTTCAAAGGGACCCTAAATAAGGGGCTTCAGTTTTTAAGAGAAGTCAAGGTAGAGTTAAAAAAAGTGGTATGGCCATCGCGTAAGCAGACTATTGGTTCTACGGTGGTTGTGCTTATTCTGGTAATGATAATATCTGTTTTTTTAGGGATGATCGATATCGGTTTGTCAAGCCTAGTTCGTGTGGTTTTAAAATAATATAGGGAGAGGAGAAAGTGGCGCTAAAATGGTATATAGTCCATGTTTATTCGGGGTTTGAAAACAAGGTCAAAGTAGCCCTGGAAGAGCGAATATCTTCTTCTCCTCAGCCCGAGAAATTCGGTGAAGTGATTGTTCCTACCGAGGAAATCGTTGAACTTGTTAAAGGAAAACGAAAAACATCATCTCGCAAATTCTATCCGGGATACATATTGGTTAGAATGGAGCTTGATGATGAAACATGGCATATTGTAACAAATACTGCCAAGGTCACTGGATTTTTAGGTGGTCGAGAGAAACCGACCCCCATATCAGACGATGAGGCCCAAAAAATATTAAATCGAATGGAGGCAGGAAAACTAAAACCACAGCCAAAATATTTTTTTGAGACCGGAGACGAAATTCGTGTAATTGACGGGCCTTTTAAAAATTTTAACGGCGTCGTAGATGAGGTTAATCCTGACAAGGGTAAAATAAGAGTTCTTGTTAGTATCTTCGGTCGTTCAACGCCTGTGGAGTTGGAATTTGTACAAGTTACAAAGTTATGATTCATATGGAGGACCATTCATAAGATATTGGATCGAAAACGAATAATATATCATCGAGTTGTGGCTAAATAAAAGCTTTGCAGACACATAACGCCCGTGAAATGATGCTTTTGAAATATCACGGGGGCAAACAGAAAGACAGGAGCAACAAGAAAAAATGGCAAAAAAGGTTATGGCACAGATAAAACTGCAGGTTGCAGCAGGGCAGGCGAATCCCTCACCACCCATTGGTCCCGCACTGGGGCAGCATGGCGTGAATATTATGGATTTCTGTAAGGCTTTCAATTCTAGAACTGCCAATGATGAAGGCATTATTACACCTGTTGTAATTACGGTCTATCAGGACAGGTCGTTTACTTTTATAACCAAAACACCACCTGCAGCTGTTCTTTTAAAGAAAGCGGCAAAAATAGCAAAAGGTGCCAGTGATCCAAAGCGCGAAAAGATCGGTAAGGTGACACGGCAACAGCTAGAAGAGATTGCCAAACAGAAAATGGTTGATTTAAACGCAAATGATTTGGAAGCCGCCTGTAATATTATTGCCGGCACTGCTAAAAGTATGGGGATTGAAGTTGTTTAAAAAAGGAGTGAACATAAAATCATGCCGAAGCGGGGTAAAAAATATTTAGAATCACGCAAAAAGACAGACACAAAAGCAAAACACAGTTTCAGCGAAGCCGTTAAAATAGCGATCAACTCATCGTATGCTAGATTTGATGAAACAGTCGATGTTGCCGTCCGACTTGGCGTCGATCCAAGGCATGCCGATCAGATGGTTCGCGGTACTGTCGTTTTGCCCAATGGCCTTGGCAAGGAAGTTAAAGTCCTCGTATTTGCTAAAGGAGAAAAAGAGCAAGAAGCCTTAGATGCAGGTGCGGATTTTGTCGGGAACGATGATTTAATAGAAAAAATTAAAGAAGGATGGTTCGGTTTTGACAAAGCTGTTGCGACACCTGACATGATGGGGACTGTGGGAAAAATAGGAAAGCTTCTCGGCCCCAGAGGACTCATGCCCAATGCAAAAGTCGGAACGGTAACCTTTGATTTGGCCAGAGCGGTCAAGGAAATCAAAGCAGGTAAAATTGATTTCAAGGTTGAAAAAGCCGGCATTGTCCACGTTCCAATGGGTAAAGTTTCTTTTGGCGTAGAGAAGATCGTGCAGAATGCGTCTGTTTTTTTAGAAACGATCCTTCGACTCAAACCGCCTTCCAGTAAAGGAACCTATCTGAAAGGTATCGCCGTCTCTACTACCATGGGGCCCGGAATTAAGATTGATGCGGCCAGTGTCAAGGACTTGATCAAATAATATCGTTGCTTTGATGAACCTAAAAGTCTTGATTCTTCCATCCCTAACACAACCAAACCGAGAGGATTTTTGCGTAATTTTATATTTAAGAAATTCTTAAACTTTCTGAATTTGTCTGATTTTGATTGTAAATTCTGTTTCGAGGTGGAGAAAAGCCTGTTTTAAGATCTTGGCGTTCCTGTATTGATGGTGTCATATTCTTAACAGGTTAAATTAATACTAATATTTCTGTCAAAGACCGTAGGTGCACTTGTTTGTGTTTAATTGGCAATGCCGGCCTACCGAGACATTTTATTTTAATAAGTGATTCCTCCGGTTTTTTTACAGATTAAGGAAGGAGGTGTTTGAACTTTTGCGGATAGAAAAAAAGAAAGAGATCGTAAAAGATCTACATGAAAAATTTCTAAGGTCAAAAGTAGTCATTTTAACAGATTATAAAGGTCTTGATGTTACAACAATAAATGACTTGCGAAGGAGGCTTGGAGCCGAAGAAATTGAATATAAGGTGGTAAAGAACTCACTTCTTATCAGAGCTTCTGAAGAGACCGATATCGCATTGATTAAGGATTATTTTAAAGGTCCGAGTGCTATTGCCTTAAGTTATGATGACCCGATTGCACCGGCAAAAGTGCTGACAAAATTTTCTGAAGAGCATAAACAACTTGAAATTAAAACCGGTGTTATGGATGGCAGAGTGCTTGATATGGGGGCAATCAAGAGGATATCTGCCCTTCCTGGCCGAGAGGAACTTCTGGGACAATTTCTTTCGGTAGCCAACGGTGTTGTTACCGGCTTTGTCCGAGTCCTTAATGCCGTTCCGGCACAATTTTTAAATGTACTTCAGGCCATCAAGGAACAAAAAGAAGCTGGCTGATTAGAATAAACAGTTCGAAAGACATAAAATGTTAAAAGTTTAACTGGAGGAAAAACAAAATGGCGGATATTACGAAAGAAGATGTTATTGAATTTATAGCAAATATGTCGGTTCTTGATTTATCTGAACTGGTTAAAGAAATGGAAGAAAAATTTGGTGTCTCAGCAGCCGCACCAATGGCTGTTGCGGCTTTAGCCCCTGCTGATGGCGGAGGTGCCGCAGCAGAGGAAAAAACCGAATTTGACGTTATTCTGACAACATTTGGTGACAAAAAAATTCAGGTTATCAAAGAGGTCAGAGCAATTACCGGTCTGGGGCTCAAAGAAGCCAAGACGTTAGTCGATGAAGTTCCCAAACCTGTCAAAGAAGGCGTTTCTAAAGACGAAGCCGAAAAGATCAAGGCGCAGCTGGAGGAAGCTGGCGCTCAGGTTGAAATAAAATAATAAATAGAAGATAATAGGTAATCGGTAATGGGTCATGGGTCATAGGTAATTTTGCCTATAACCCATAACCTATAACCCATGACCTTTAACCAAATTAACATATTGGAGATGCCATGTCGGAAAGGCTTTTGGCAAACAGACGCGTAAGAAAGAACTTTGGGAAAATACCAAAGATTGTTGATATTCCCAATCTAATCGCGGTGCAACAAGAATCATTTAGTCGGTTTTTGCAAAAGGATGTTCCTCCGGAAAAAAGAAGAGATATCGGCTTGCAAGCAGTGTTTAAGTCTGTGTTTCCCATAAAGGATTTTACCGGAACTGCTTCCCTCGAATTTGTGTCTTATCGATTTGGTGAAGTTAAACACAGTGTTCAGGAATGCATGCATAGAGGAATGACCTACGAGATACCACTTCGTATCACTGTCAGATTGGTTGTATATGACATTGATAAAGAGACAGGCATTACAAACATTCGCGATATCAAAGAACAGGAAATTTATTTTGGTACCATTCCTCTGATGACCGATAATGGTACGTTTATCATTAACGGGACTGAACGTGTTGTGGTAAGCCAGCTTCACAGATCTTCCGGAGTGTTTTTTGATCATGATAAAGGTAAGACACATTCCAGCGGCAAAGTAATCTATACCTCCAGAATTATCCCTGTACGCGGTTCATGGATCGATATGGAGATCGACCATAAAGATATCGTTAATATTCGAATTGACAGGCGTCGTAAACTTCCGATCACCATTCTTTTTAAATCTTTTGGATATACTTCTGAAGACATTCTGGCCTATTTTTACAGGACAGAAAGGTTCGTTATTCGCGGTAAACGTATTTTTAAAGAATTTGATGAAGACTTGCTGAAAGGACAACGTGCCAGCCGGGATGTCAAAGATCCTGAAACCGGCGAGACAATTGTTTCTAAAGGACGCATTTTTACTAAAGCGGCAATTAAACGTCTCAAATCGGCCGGTGTCAATTTGATACCGGTCAGTGTCGAAGATATTTTCAACAAGATTTTTTCCAAAACAATTGTTGATCCTGAAAAAGAAGCGCCCATCGTCAAATGCAACCAGATCTTTGATGAAGAAGCATTCCAGACTCTACGTGATGCCGGTATCTCTGTATTTGAACTGCTTTTTATCGATGGCGTAACCACCAGTGACTCTATTCACAAAACACTGCTTTTGGACAAAGTTGAAACAAAAGAGGATGCACTCATTGAGATATACCGAAGACTCAGACCCGGTAATCCTGCCACACCCGAAGTGGCTCAGGATTTTGTGGACCACATGTTTTTCAAGTCTTCCTATTACGATCTATCCGGTGTGGGTCGTATGAAGATTAACATTCGTCTCGGTATTGACTCATCCATTGATCTAAAGACACTTCGAAAGGAAGATATCCTTCTAACGACGAAAACGCTTTTAGAGCTCAAGGACACGCAAGGAGCGGTTGATGATATCGATCATTTAGGAAATCGAAGAGTTCGTGCCGTTGGGGAACTTCTTGAAAATCAGTATCGCATCGGACTGGTTAGAATGGAACGTGCCATCAAGGAACGGATGAGTTTACAAGAGGTTGATGCATTGATGCCTCATGACCTTGCCAATCCCAAACCGGTTTCCGCTGTTGTTAAAGAGTTTTTTGGTACAAGTCAGCTCAGCCAATTCATGGATCAGACAAATCCGCTATCAGAAACGACCCATAAAAGACGTTTAAGTGCACTGGGTCCCGGCGGGTTGACCCGTGAGAGGGCCGGTTTTGAGGTCAGGGATGTCCATCCTTCTCATTACGGACGAATTTGCCCCATAGAAACGCCGGAAGGCCCTAATATTGGTCTAATTGTGTCACTTAGCACTTATGCTCGAGTTAATGAATATGGTTTTATCGAAACACCCTACAGTGTTGTCAAAGATGCTACTGTGCTGCAAGATGTCAAATTTCTCACCGCTTTTGAAGAAAAAGAACACCCCATTGCCCAAGCCAACGCGCTGCTGGACGAACATAGGAAATATGTTAATCCGTTGGTAACGTCAAGAGTGGCAGGAGAGTTCATGATGATCAAGGCCAAGAACATCGAACTGATGGATATTTCTCCTAACCAGCTCGTGAGTGTTTCTGCATCTCTTATTCCGTTTCTTGAAAATGATGATGCAAACAGGGCATTGATGGGATCGAACATGCAGCGCCAGGCAGTTCCTCTCATTGTGAACAAGGCCCCCTTAGTGGGTACCGGTATTGAAGGGGTGGTGGCGAAAGATTCAGGGGTTACGGTTGTTGCACAGCATGATGGTACCGTTGTATATGCGGATGCTTCACGGATTGTTATTAAGCATGACGATAAAGGTGACGACAAGGCCTCTGATATACCGGTTACGGTTTACAACCTCTCAAAATTCATCCGTTCCAATCAGAATACGTGTTTTAATCAACGTCCTATTGT
>JAFDCA010000559.1 GCA_019313025.1 Deltaproteobacteria bacterium | reverse complement strand
TTAAGGTATTGCTGAGGTTGAGGTGTTTTTGTTGTAAACAAGTAAATTTCGGTAACGATCAATCCATCGCCATATATTTTAAAAAAAGGCAACATGAACCATGACATCTTAGCGTGACCAAATAGTTAGAATGTGTGAAATAGTTGAGATCATATAAACAACAGTAGTATACATCCAAAATATTGGGTCACTGCGAAATATTGTGCTGGTGTATAGGCATATCGCTTTTTTGAAAACACATGGCGATGATTTTTCACTGATAATATCATATAAAAATACAAGAATATGGTTGGCTTACAAAAAGGTTTGGGTGCGAAACTTGTTTTAGAATAGCCAGATATCAAAAAGTTTCCGATTCATAAATGTGAGATTTTTTTCGGTGAGCAAGGCCGCACAAGGGTTTTCGCTGAGGCGTACATCCAGTACACCGCAAGCGGAAACCCTCGGAAAACGCTGCTCATCGGAAAAAGAGCCATTTATGGATCGGAAACTATTGGGTGGCATTCAACATTTGTATGAGCAAGGCCTGAACCCTCGGCTCGCTGTAAAGATCCATGTCTTTGAGTCCGGCCACTTTGGTACGAAAAGCATCCATATCCGGATGCGCTTCGACCTTCATCCCCTTTTCCTTTAAAAGCGCAAGCCGAGCGGCATCTTTGGATCGATGGTCATTTCGCTGAAAAACAGCCGCTTCATAAATGGTCCTTTGAATCAGATCCTGCGTGTTGGCATCCAACGTCTTCCACCATTTTAACGAAGCCACATCAATGTGGGGGGAGTAGACATGGCGTGTCAGGGTCATGTATTTCTGAATTTCATAAAATTTATAGACATCCATGACCCAGAGGGGATTTTCCTGGCCGTCGATAACACCCTGCTCCAACTCGGAGTAGATTGGCCATGGCATGGAGGTGGGATTCGCACCCAGAGCCTGCCAGATGGCTTTATGAAGCACAGAGTCCATGACTCGAATTTTGAGTCCTTTGATATCATCGGGGCTTTTTACGGAACGTCTGTTATTGGAAAGATTCCTGAATCCGTCTTCTGAAAAACAAAGTCCCTTAAATCCCCCCCTTTCCAGGCTTTTCAATATTTTAGCCCCCAACGGACCATCCAGGATCTCATCGGCTTGTTCATTGTCTTTGAACAAAAAAGGAAAGTTGATCACCCTTACGACCGGATCAAATGTATCAAAAAAATCACCGGTAACGATTCCCATCTGAATCGTGTTCATCTGTATCTGTTGAAGGATTTCCATTTCATTGTCAATGGATTGGGAATGGAGGATCTGAACGTTGATATGACCATTGGACGCCTGCTCAATAAGTTCTTTAAATTTTTCTGCCACGATGTTTTGTGCAGAGCCCGGTTTGGTGACAACGCCGAGCGTGATCCGAGTCAAGGTCCAGGCAGATTCGGAATATAACAATAGGGCACATACGGTCATGAGCCACAGCTGTTTTTTCATTATATGATTCTCCTTTTAACCAAACTCTGGGTCCAAATTTGAGTATGTTTTTTATTAAAATTCAGATGGTTATTCTTTTCAGTTCCTTAATGGACAATTCCGAAATCACCCCCCCTGCCCCTGCAATATCGATGGTATAAAAAGCAAGCATTTTATAAAGAGGAAGAAGCTCCGGTTTTTTGATTTCGATCTCTTCGATATGTTTTTGTACGGTTTTGATATCTCCTCTGGCAATGGGGCCGGTCAAGGCTTTTTTAATACCAACCTTTCCGATATTTGACAACGTCCCTTCGATCAAGGGTTTTAATAAATTAAAGGCATCTTGCCGGTTGACCCCGGCTTCTTCGATAAGTCGAACAGCAAGGTCAAGCAGCGTAACCAGATAGTTTGAAGCCACCACTGCCGATGCATGGTAAAGGGTTTTGGCCGCCGTTAGAAGGGTCACCACCGTTCCGCCAAGATCTGCGGCAATTGTTTTAGCGGTGTCGACTGCCGGACCTTCACCTTCCACAGAAACAATGATTCCTTGAAAAGGATTGGTCTTGTGATCGACCGAAGCAAAACTCTGCAACGGATGCATGGATCCTATCCATGCACCGCATGTTTTCGCACTCGACAACGCGGATGACGACAGTGCCCCGCTGCAGTGCATGACAACGGTATTGTCGATAAAGCCTTTGTGTTGAGAAATGTTGTCACACGTGTCTTTGATGGCACCATCGGGTGTCGTGATAAACACAACATCCGCATGTGGGGTGATGTCCCATGGAGCATCACTGAAATAATCGGAAAAAACAATGTCGGCCAGATGTTTGGCTGATGAAATGCTTTTACTGGCAAATCCGGCCGACCGGTATCCGGCCCGGGTTAAAAATAACGCAAGGGCGGTTCCCACTTTTCCACAACCGACGATGGCAAATGAAGGTTTCATTTCGCATTCCTTTTCGGTCTGATTTTTGGTATTTTAAGTGACTACAATGGCAAAACAGCACTTGTCAAGCCAAAGCGGCTCATCCCTTTGGATATGTTGGGAGTTTAATATTTTCTTGACACGAAGCCCCTTTGGCCATACGTTGACATCTCAAAAACGGTTTTTTATACGATAGCATCCAGACAATTTTGCGCTTAACACTTAACATTTAGAGGCTGTTCTGAAACATAATCCATCATCGAAAAACAATCCTGCAAAGGATAACGCCTTTAACTTGGCGGAAATGATTGAAATCATTTTGGAAGAGAACCGGCGACTGGTAACAACTATCACCAGTAAAGCGGCCAAGGATTTTATCCAAAGGATCCAAAACGCGGAATCCATCTTTTTTTCCGCCCAAGGAAGAGCCGGATTTATCCTGCGATGTTTTTGCATGCGATTGATGCATTTGGGATTCAACGTTTTCTTTTGCGGCGAAACCATCACGCCCGCCATCACAAGCAACCATCTGCTGATCGTTTTAAGCGGCTCCGGGGAAACCCCGTCAACCCTCGAAGCGGTGAGGCTCGCCAAACAATATAAGGCCGAAACATACGGTATCATGGGGAATATTGACTCTAGAATCGGTTCACTGGTGGATCACACCCTACACATTCCCGGCACCACCAAACTGTGCCGTGACGGCGAGCCGGAATCCGCACAGATGGCCGGTTCTCTTTTTGAACAATCTGCCTTTTTATTTTTGGAGGCAGTGGTATTAAAGATATATCAAACCCAAAAAGAAAAGATTGGAAACGTTTCATCCAGACATGCGGTGATCGAATAAAGGAGGAAATATGAAACCCGTTCTGCAATTGGCACTAGATTTTGTAGATTTAAAGCGGGCATTGAAAAGCGCCCAGGCCGGAGTTGCCGGCGGCGTTGACTGGATTGAAGTCGGCACGCCGCTCATCAAAAGTGAAGGTCTCCAGGCCGTTAGGGAACTTAGAAAACTTTTCCCGAACATAACCATTGTCGCAGATATGAAGATTATGGATGCCGGGAGAATTGAGGTTGAAACTGCGGCCAAAGCAGGCGCCAATATCGTGGATGTGCTCGGCGCATCCAGCAATGCAACCGTCCGGGAGTGCATCCAGGCCGGAAAAAACTACGGTGCAAAAATTGTGGTGGATATGATCGCAGTGGATGATGTTCTTTCCAGGGCAAAACAGGTCGAGGACTTTGGCGCTGATTATGTGTCGGTACATTGTGCCATTGACGAGCAAATGGAAGGTAAAGATCCTTTCGATGTGTTGCGCCAGGTCAGCGAAGCATTGTCCATTCCGGTAGCGGTGGCCGGAGGTATAAATTCCGAGACCGCTGCCCGAGCGGTGGAGGCCGGTGCAGCCATCGTTATTGTGGGAGGGGCCATCACCAAAGCCATGGACCCTGAACAGGCGGCTCGAGAAATTCGCCAAGGACTCGATACCGGAAAAAGTATCAGCACCACCCTTTTTAAACGAAAAGGTGAAACCCAGATTCGCGAAATCCTTGAAATGGTGTCAGCGCCGAACCTTTCGGACGCATTGCACCGGGGAGGGGTTCTGCAGGGAATTCGTCCGCTTTTTCCAGGTATACGAATGATAGGGCAAGCGGTTACGGTAAGAACATATCCCGGAGACTGGGCCAAACCGGTTCAGGCCATTGACGTGGCACAGCCGGGTGAAATTGTTGTAATCGACGCCGGTGGAACGGGACCCGCTATCTGGGGAGAACTGGCAACACATTCGGCCGTTCAAAGGAAGCTGGGCGGTGTTGTTATTGACGGCGCCCTGAGAGACAGCCCTGAAATTATGGCAATGAAATTTCCGGCGTTCAGCAGACTGGTGATGCCCAATGCCGGTGAACCCAAGGGGTTTGGAGAGATAGGCGTTCCCGTAACGGTGGGCAATATGCGCGTAGAACCCGGTGACTGGCTGCTGGGTGATGACGACGGGGTGGTCGTGCTGCCGAAAGCCATCGCCGTAGAGTATGCCAACCGGAGCATGGATGTGCTGGAGAGGGAAAACCGCATACGAGAAGAAATCAAAGAGGGAAGCACCCTGAGTCAGGTGGCGGAACTTCTGCGCTGGGAAAAGAAATAAAGATGATACAGCTCATCAGAGGATTTAAGGATATTCTTCCCGGAGAAGTGGAACTCTGGCAGCAGATCGAGAAGACCGGCAGGACCCTTCTCGAAGATTTTGGATTTAAAGAAATCCGCATACCCATCATGGAACATACGGAACTTTTTGCCAGGAGTATTGGTGAAGATACTGATATCGTTGAAAAAGAGATGTATACCTTCCCGGACAGAAAAGGGAGTCTGATCACCCTTCGGCCAGAAGCCACCGCATCCGTCTGCCGCTCCTATATCCAGCACAAACTGTATGCAGCAGATCCGGTCCGGAAATTTTATACCATTGGTCCCATGTTTCGCCGTGAGAGGCCCCAAAAGGGGAGATACCGGCAGTTCTATCAGATCAATGCTGAAATTTTCGGTGTGGATTCACACCTGGCTGATGTTGAGCTGATTTTTCTTCTGGTAACCCTCTTTTCAAAACTATCTGTCTCCGACGTGAGCGCCCATATCAATTCTTTGGGGTGTCCTGAATGCCGTCCGGCGTTCAAGACGGCACTCTCAGATTTTTTAACATCTTTAAATGAAAACCTCTGTTCGGACTGTATCCGGCGAAAAGATCGGAATCCTTTGCGTGTACTCGACTGCAAGGTGCCTTCCTGCCGGGCGGCCATGATTGACGCACCGTCTATTCTGGATTATTTGTGTCAGGATTGTGATCAACACTTTGAAGCCACTAAAACGGCCCTTTCAGCACTAAATGTTTCATTTGTGGTGGACAAAGGTTTGGTTCGCGGTCTGGATTATTACACCCGTACAACATTTGAAATTCAAACCAGTGAATTGGGAGCACAAAATGCCATTGCAGGCGGCGGCCGGTATGATGGACTGATCAAAGCCCTGGGAGGGCCCGATATTCCGGCAACTGGTTTTGCCATCGGAATGGATCGATTAACAGAAATTGCCGGTTCCAACAGCACTGATCTCGTCAAAACTCCTGACATTTTTATTGCTGCTCTGGGTGAAAAGAGCCGCTCTTTGGCATTTGAATGGAATTGTTCACTCTGCCTTGAAGGCGTCAAATCCGAAATGGAATTTGGCGATAAAAGCTTAAAAAGTCAAATGAAGCGAGCCAACCGACTGGGGGCAAAACATGTCTTGATTGTGGGAGATAACGAGATTAAAGAAGGCAAGGTCATTTTACGCAATATGGAGACAAAAGATCAAGAGTCGATAGCCATTGAACAGGTTGCGAAAAAAATTAAAGCAAAAATGCTTTCGAAATTCGCTTGAAAAAAACCCGCCAAGTGACATTAGATAAGACTTCAGCATCCGACTCGGAGAGTCCTGCGCCTCGGAAAAAAAATTTAAGAGTGAAAACTTGAGTATTTTGAGATATCAGCCGATATAGAGGAGAAGAAAGGAGGCAGCCCATTGTCAGACAAGCTCGGAAATATGAGAAGGACCCATACCTGTTGTGAACTCGGTGCAGACGATGTCGGCAATGAAGTGGTGTTGATGGGATGGGTACAGCGACGGAGGGATCATGGCGGGGTGATTTTTGTTGACCTGCGAGACAGAGAAGGACTCACGCAGGTCGTTTTCAACCCTGAGGTCAGCCTCAAAGTTCACGAAAAGGCCCATGCCCTTCGCAGTGAGTACGTCATCGGTATACTTGGGAAGGTTGAAAAAAGACTGGAAGGGATGACCAACCCAAAATTGAAAACCGGCGAGATTGAAGTCTTTGCCACGGAACTCAAAATATTCAACGCCGCTGAAACACCGCCGTTTATGATTGAAGACAATGTGGATGTTTCGGAAAATATCCGTTTAAAGTTCCGCCACATCGATCTCAGGCGAAGGCTTTTTCAAAAGAACATTATAAACCGGCACACGGCCGCCGCTTCTGTGAGGCAATACCTGAACAGCAAAAGATTTATCGATATTGAAACGCCGGTGCTCACCAGAAGCACTCCGGAAGGCGCAAGGGACTATCTGGTACCCAGCCGGGTGAACCCGGGTCTTTTTTACGCGCTTCCCCAGTCACCCCAAATTTTCAAACAGCTTTTAATGATTTCCGGTTTTGACCGCTACTACCAGATTGTGAAATGCTTTAGAGACGAAGACCTCAGGGCGGACCGCCAGCCGGAGTTCACACAAATCGACATGGAAATGTCTTTTATCGGGGAAGAAGACATAATGGATGTTACGGAAGGACTTATGATCAAACTTTTCAAGGACGTTCTGGACATTGATCTTAAGACCCCTTTTCCACGCCTTTCTTATGATGATGCTGTGGGCCGTTTCGGGCTGGACAAACCGGATATCCGGTTCGATCTGGAACTTATAGATATTTCAGATATTGTTGAAAATGCAGGGTTCAAGGTCTTTGCCGACGTTGTTAAAAAAGGCGGCATTGTCAAGGCATTAAATGCCAAAGGCTGTATCAATTTTACACGAAAAGAAATTGATGACCTTACCGAACTTGTCGCCGTATACAGGGCAAAAGGGCTGGCATGGATTAAAGTGCATGAAGATTCATGGCAATCTCCCATTGCAAAATTTTTCACCGAGGATGAGAAACTGGCACTGGCGCAGCGCATCGATATGCAAGCCGGAGATCTTATATTTTTTGTGGCCGATCAACCCAAAGTCACCAACGAGGCACTGGGAAATCTTCGCAACTTTCTCGGAAAAAAACTAGGGATGATTCAAGACAATACCTTCAGCTTTGTATGGGTGACCCGTTTTCCATTACTGGAATACGATGAAAATGAAAAACGGTACCAGGCCCTTCACCATCCCTTCACAGCCCCCCTTGAAGAAGATTATGATCTGTTGGAAAAAGACCCCCTTTCCGTCAGATCTCGAGCCTATGATCTGGTGCTAAACGGCTCGGAAATTGGCGGCGGCAGTATCCGTATCCACCAGAGAGAATTGCAGGAAAGGGTATTTGCAGCATTGGGTATGGATCGTAAAACCTATGAGGAAAAGTTCGGATTTTTGCTGTCGGCACTCGATTCCGGTGCACCGCCCCATGGGGGGATTGCATTCGGCTTTGATCGTCTGGTGATGATTCTTTGCGGACAATCTTCCATACGGGACGTGATCCCTTTCCCGAAAACCCAGAAAGCGGCATGTCTATTGACCAATGCCCCTTCGGAAGCCGAAAAGGCTCAACTTGATGAGCTTTTTTTGAAAATAAAAAAGCTAAATTAACGCCCTGTTGGAGAAACATTTTTTCTTGACTTGATATATCGTTTTTATTATTTAGTACGTTTACATCTAATCCCCGGTAGCTCAGTTGGCAGAGTCCGCCAACGGTCTATGGCGGATTAACCATCGGTTTTTGGTTTTTAATTTATAAAATTAAGTTTGTTTCGATTGTT
>JAFDCA010000558.1 GCA_019313025.1 Deltaproteobacteria bacterium | reverse complement strand
TGTCTTTAACGCGCTCTAATTTGCTCAGACAGCTTCCCGACCTCAACGAAATCATCCGGCGGCTTGCGGTAAATCGTGACCGTTAAGCATTCGATCGGACCATATTTTTGGCAACTGCTATGTACATGAAGCGGGAACGTTTTCTAAAGGCCAATGTATTAAGACCATTTTAAATTCTGAAAAGAGTGAATACCATGGAAAATCGTGATAAACAAAATTACGACCCGCAAAGCATTACCATCAACGCAAAGGTGCCGGATCTAGAACTTAGCCCCGAAGACTGCTTGGGGGTCGAGAACATCGAACCCTGCACCATCGTTATTTTCGGTGCCACAGGTGACTTGACTGCCAGAAAATTGGTTCCCGCCCTTTTCAATCTGTACGTAAATGATGGGATGCCGGATTCGTTTCAGATTGTGGGATGCGGTCGCACAAAAATGAGCGAACGACAGTTCAAAGACCGGATGAAAAATGCTTTGGGTGCCAAAAATGTTTTAGACCAGACACAATGGGCAGGTTTTTCCGATACGCTGACATACCTGTCCGTTGATTATGAAGAACGCGATTCTTTTTTAAATCTTTCCGAATTTTTGAAAGATTTGGATCAAAAGCACGACACCCGAGGAAACAGAATCTTTTATCTGGCCCTGCCGCCGACGCTTTATCAGCCGGTGATTCAAATGTTGGGTGAGACGGGTCTGTGCAATGAAAACAAAAATGGCAACAGTTGGTCACGGGTGGTGATCGAAAAACCTTTTGGCCGTAATCTGAAAACCGCCGTTGAACTCAATCAGAATATCGGCAGGTATCTCCAGGAACACCAGATCTTCCGGATTGACCACTACCTGGCAAAAGAGACGGTCCAGAACATCCTGATGTTTCGTTTTGCCAATGCTATTTTCGAGCCTATATGGAACCGAAGATATATTGATCATGTGAGCATCCTTGCTTCGGAAACTTTGGGCGTGGAACATCGGACAGGCTATTATGAACAATCGGGGGTTATCAGGGACATGTTTCAAAACCATATGATGCAGCTGCTGGCCCATACCGCCATGGAAGCACCTTCACAGTTTGAAGCGGACCGTGTAAGAGATGAAAAATTAAAAGTATTTCGTTCTCTAAGGCCTTTTCCCATTGATAAACTCCGGGAACATATTGTACTCGGTCAATACGGCCGGGGTGAAATTGATGAAAATCCGGTCCCGGCGTATCGGGAAGAACCGGGCATAAATCCTTACTCTCTGACACCGACCTATGCCAAAATGAAGATTTTTATCGACAACTGGCGATGGCAGGGGGTTCCTTTTTACCTGATATCCGGAAAGCGTCTGGCCGAGAAAAGAACACAGATCGTTATCGAATTTAAAGAGGTGCCTCATTCCATGTTCCGAAAAACCCTTGGAGAGACCATTAATGCCAACCGACTCATACTCGGTATTTACCCGGACGAGAAAATCACCCTTACATTTCAGACAAAAAATCCGGGTGCGAGGGTATGCCTGCGGTCCGTCACCATGGATTTTTCGTATCATCAAAATTATGCCGGGCCGGTTCTGGATGCCTATGAAAAAGTGCTCATCGACTGCATGCTGGGGGATCAGATGCTTTTTTGGCGACAAGATAGCATCGAGAGCTGCTGGTCGTTCTTGACACCGATCTTAAATGAATGTGAAACATGCGGCTACCGATCAGAGATGCTTTATCTTTACGAATCCGGGAGTTGGGGACCTGAGTTATAGTTCAAGTTTGGTACCCCAATATTGCGAAAAGGTCTTAAAAGACGGGGGGCGAAAGAAGTTTTTTAAACAAAAATTTAATGATACCTGAAGTGAGCATATTTTAAAAAGGTTAAGGCCTTATCTAAAAACAAGGATCCCGATATGTCAAAAAATTTATCCTAGCGCAAAGGAGCAGGGACATGGAAGAAACCTTGCAACAACCCACAAAAAAAACATCGAAACCAATATTAAAAGCCATTGTTTTCATAATTTTTATTATCGCCGCTATTTTTTTTATCCGTTTTACACCGGTCAAAAATTATCTCACGGCCGACGCCCTGGGCGGTTTTCTCGAACGAGCCGGTCTATGGGCACCGGTGGTATATATGATGATCTATGCCGTAGGTGTTTGTCTATTCGTGCCAGGCACCTTGCTCACCGGTTTGGGAGCCGCCATATTCGGGGCCTACTGGGGATTTTTGTATGTCTGGATTGGCGCCATGCTGGGTGCCAGCGCCGCATTTTTTATCGGGCGGACTTTGGGAAGGGATTTTGCCGCTTCATTGATCGGTGATAAACTGAAAAAATATGATGATGCCATCGAGCGTAACGGATTTGCAACGGTTTTGTATCTTCGGCTGGTTTATTTTCCGTTTACACCCATGAATTTCGGAATGGGACTGACCAAGGTCCGATTTTGGGACTATGTCGCCGGGACCGGATTGGGCATCATTGTCGGAACATTTATATTCACCTTTTTCATTGGAACACTCAAAGAGGTGTGGGCTTCGGGAAACTGGGGAGAGCTGATATCCTTTAAGGTTTTCTTTTCCATCGGTCTGTTTATCTTTTCATTTTTCATTCCCAAGGTGATAAAAAGGATAAAGGGTGAACAATAAAACATCGTAACCTTGGGGAGCGAATCCCTTGAACATCCATGTAAAAACCGGGGAGACATACCTTCCACGATGATTGACACGTTATCAGAATTAATCTCTGCTGTTTATTTTCTGGCAGCCGGCGGTTTACTTCTGTATGGCCTGAATTGCTATGTGATGGTTTATCTGTTTTACCGAAAACGTGAAGCAGCTGAAATCTCCCGGCAGAAGGTATTGTCGGCCTTTGAGAATCTTCTGCTTGAAGACGACCTTCCCATGGTGACGACCCAGATTCCCGTATACAACGAATTCAATGTTATCGAACGGATTCTTCGGGCGGTGTGTCAAATGGTTTATCCTAAGGGGCGACATGACATTCAGATCCTTGATGATTCAACCGATGAAACCTGTTTTCTTATCGACCGTGTTGTGGCAGAGCTTGTTTCAGCCGGACACGGGATTCAGGTCATCCGACGGAAAAATCGCGAAGGATTTAAAGCGGGTGCTCTGAAAGTCGGTCTGGAAATCGCCAAAGGAGAACTTGTCACTGTTTTTGATGCCGATTTTATTCCACCGCCGAATTATCTTTTGCGCACCGTACCTTTTTTTTTGACTGATGACAACTTGGGGCTGGTTCAGACCCGCTGGGGCCACTTGAATCATAGAAAATCCTTCCTCACACGGGCACAATCCATCGGGATCGACGGTCACTTCATGATTGAACAGTCCGCACGGAACTGGAACGGTCTTTATATGAATTTTAACGGCACCGCGGGCATTTGGCGTAAATCGGCCATCATTGATGGCGGCGGATGGCAATCGGATACTTTGACCGAAGATATGGATCTTTCTTACAGGGTTCAATTTGCAGGCTGGCAAACGGTCTATCTTCCGGATGTGGTGGTTCCTGCAGAAATCCCTGAAGATATCAATGCCTTCAAGAGCCAGCAATTCCGGTGGGCCAAAGGATCCATTCAGACGGCAAAAAAACTCTTCCCTCGTCTTTTAAAAGCCCGGGTTCACCTATTTAAAAAGATTCAAGCCGTCTTTCATTTGACCCATTACATGGTTCATCCCCTGATGCTCACGCTGGCGATCCTGGCACTTCCGGTTCTTTTAACCTTAAAGATGGCTTTGGCGCCATTGCTTTTCACTGTTCTAGCTGTTGCGTTGGGACTTGCCATGATTGCACCGAGCACCCTTTATATGGTGAGTCAACGCGCAGCGTATACGGATTGGTATCGCCGGATTCTGTTTTTACCGATTTTGGTTGCCGCCGGTGTGGGGCTTGCATTATCGAATTCCAGGGCTGTTTTCGAGGCGATGATCGGACGACAAAGTGCTTTCGTTCGTACACCCAAACGGGGCGACCGTGAAGTAAAGAAGTACAGGCTTCGTTCCCCTTGGATGGCGATTTTTGAAATCCTTTTGGGGGCCTACTGCATATGGTCTCTTACATACTACCTATCATCGGAAAAATATCTCATCGGTCCTTTTCTCGCCATCTACGCGGCAGGCTTTTTATTTGTGGGCTTCTTAACCCTATTTCACAGCTTTAGGTGGTTGAGATGAGGAAAAAAAACGCCGGCCCAACACCGAACCACGCGCCTGGTTCAAAGGCACCTTTTTTCCTGGCCGCGTTGCTGATGAGTCTGCTTTGCATAAAAGGCGGACGATTTGGGTTTATCGGTGAACATACGCTTTCTTTGCCGTGGCTGAGCCCATCGCATCCATCGTTGATGCTTCCCGGCGGAAAATTCATCCTGCTATTTTCCATCACCTGGATCCTTTGTCTAATGATGCTTCTTACCTTTCCCCGACAACTATCCAGATCGAAAAGTTGGATCTTAATTATCGTCATTGCACTTTTCTGCCGCCTGGCACTGTTGCCCCATGAACCTTCAGACGATATCAACCGGTATCTCTGGGAGGGCCGTCTGATCCAGGAGGGCGTCAATCCATACAAATATTCGCCGGAAGAGCTATCTTTTACCGATATCTCAAAAAAGGACCCTTTTTTCGAAAAGATCAATCATCCCCGAATTTCGGCGGCATATCCACCGATGATGCTGGTTATCTTTTCCCTACTGGCCCGAGTCAGCTATACGCCACTGGCCATGAAAACACTGATGATGCTGTTCGATATGAGTGCGCTTGGCGCCCTTTTCATGCTCCTTCAATATCGGGATCTGGAACCGAGATGGTCCATTCTATATGCCTTTAATCCGGTGATTCTCTATGCTTTTGCCGGTCAGGGGCATTTCGATGCCGTCATGATTTTTTTCTATATGGCGGCCTTGATTTGCTATGATCGAAAGCGTTGGATATGGATGTATCTTTTTATGGGTCTTGCCGTGCAATCCAAATATATCGCCGTTCTGATGCTGCCGTTTTTGATTCGTAAAGACACCCTAAAATACCTGTGGGTGACGCTTTTGGTGACGGTTCTTCCTTATGTGCCTTTTATATCTGAAGACCTATGGCAACCGTTTTTCGGGCTGATCAGATTCGGTGATGCCTATGCGTTTAACGGATCTGTCCACGGGTTGCTGAGGGCAGCGCTTGGCGGCATTCAACCGGCCACAACACTCTGTAAATTGCTCTTTTGTGCCATACTTTTATTCGGATATATTTACCATCATCCCCAGAAAAACCGGCGTTTTTTAAATGATCCTATTTCAGGTTCTTTTTTTGTTGTGGGGGTGCTTCTGATTTTGGCGCCAACCATCCACTTCTGGTATATCACCTGGATCATTCCTTTTTTAGTGTTGCGACCTACAAAGTCCTGGTTAATTCTTTGCCTGACCATCAGCGGGTATTTTGCTGCCAACGGAATCTACCATTACACAGGGAGATGGCATCTTCCCATAGGGGTACAAATTTTGGAATGGTTGCCCTTCTGGGTGCTGTTGTTTCACGATATTTATCTCACATGGCATCGTATGAGAATGCCTGTTGACAGTCATCCTCCCAGATCAATATCGGTGGTAATTCCTGCTCGAAACGAAGCCGATCGCATCAGCATCTGCATACAGGCGCTGAAAAAAGATACCGCCGTTGAAGAAATTATCGTCGTTGACGGTGGGTCGACAGATCCTACCGTGGATCTGGCAAAACTAGCCGGGGCGAGGGTTGTTGAACACAGGTCGTCTTCGACAACAAATAGCGGCAGAGGGGGACAAATTCACGCCGGTATTCAGAACGCCCGGGGGGATGTGATTGCCATCGTCCATGCCGATACGTTGGTCACCGCACCGACATTTCGAAAAATACTGAATGTTCTTTCAAAGCAACCCCTCCTTGCCGGTGGTGCCGTGGGAAGTGTTTTTAAGGGAAATGGCGGACTTCTTCGGCTGTTGGAATTTGCCAATGACTTTCGAGCCGTGTTTTTTGGAATCAGTTTTGGTGATCAGGTACAGTTCTTTCGACGACATCCGGTGGTAAAACAGAATCTGTTTCCGTCCATACCGCTCATGGAAGATGTCGAATTGAGCCTTCGGATGCATCGGCTCGGCCGACTGGTTTTTCTCTTCGGGGACGCGCTTGTTTCGGCGCGCCGTTGGCGCTTCGACGGGTTCAAACGTTCCGTGTTGGTGATCCGGCTTCTATCCGCATATCTGTGGCAACGGATGTTTAAAAAACCGGACACACGGACCCTTTATCGCCGTTATTACGGGAAATCACCATAGTGCTTATTTTTATGTAAGCATTTTAAAACAATAGCGACAGATCAATAACTTAATTTTAAAGGAGCTTCAGGTATGATTAAATTGTTCGATGGAAGCTGTGCGAATGGATTAAGGATCGTTTTGAAAGAGCCATCGGCGATTTACTTTATGGATGAGACCCCCTTTTAAAGAAGAGGTCTTTATGAATAGACCGGGCAGGTTCTTTCATTACGAGATCTTATTCACGAGTTCTTTCAGCCAACAATTAAATCATACCTGAAGCGGTAATGTTCTCAATAGACTAAAGTGTTATTTAGAAATGAGGATTGGAAAATGTCGGATGATATCAAACGGATCATCGTGCCGGATTCGGATCGACTGGCCGAAAAAGGGGCTGAAATGTTTTGCGATTTCGCAAAAAAAAGTGTTTCGGAACGAGGTCGGTTTATCGTTGCCGTTTCCGGAGGATCCACACCCAGGGCCATGCACAGATGCTTGTCCAAAGAACCTTACCTTTCCGATATCTCATGGGAGAGAACCTATATGTTTTGGGTGGACGAGCGAATGGTGCACGTTGATCATCCAGACAGCAACTTCGGCACCGCTCGAAAGGATTTTTTGAAAACAATTCCGATTCCCCATGATCAAATATATCCCATGCCGGTAACGACCCATCCGGAAGACGGGGCCCGAGGTTACCAGATGACACTCAAGACCTTCTTTCAGAGCGTCGGCAGCAATGATCCGGTGTTCGACCTCATTGTTCTGGGTATCGGCAAAGACGGACATACCGCCTCGTTATTTCCAGATCAAATGGTTACTCGTCCGTCACAATCATGGGTTATCAGCGTTATCGGCGGAACTCCGAATGTCTCTCGTTTAACCCTGACATATGGGGTATTAAACAGCGCCAGGAACATCATGTTTCTGGTTTCCGGAAAAAATAAAGCACGGATCGTTAAATCCCTGTTTGAAGACAACACCGTTGATCTGCCGGCTAAAAAGATCAGACCC
>JAFDCA010000557.1 GCA_019313025.1 Deltaproteobacteria bacterium | reverse complement strand
CGGTCTGCCACCGCCGCCGCCGCCGACAACGGCCGCGACCTGTTTGACGATCTCTCCGGCATGAAACCGGTGGGTCAGATCTTTGGACACGATGACGATCAGCATGGCTTTATTGCCGGCGCTACTTCCCAATACAACGATGCCAGACCGAATTTTGTCCTTGAACCTGTCGGCCAAATCCCTCAAAGCCGCCGGCTGGTCCACCGCAACCTTTTTGGCCAGAACCTTGACATCGTTGATGATTTTAACGTCCGCCTCGATGTCATCCACCGTTTCGGAGGCAATCTTTGCTTTCAAACCATCGATTTCCTTTTCGAGGGATTTTTGATGGGCCAGCATTTTTTCGATCCGTTGGGGTAGGATGTCGGGCCGCTCTTTGAGCAAGCGGGCGGTGTCGTTGAGCAGCCTATCGGTTTCTTGGATATGCGCCAAGGCGGCTCCGCCGGTCAAGGCTTCGATTCGTCGTATGCCTGAAGCCACGCTCGATTCCTCAACGATTTTGAAAAGACCGATGTTCCCGGTGGCCCCTGTATGGGTCCCACCGCAAAGCTCCTTACTGAAGTCTTGTAAAGAAACCATTCGGACCCGATCGCCGTATTTTTCTTCGAAAAGGGCGGTGGCACCTGATTTGAAGGCTTTCTCGGCATCCATCTCCACGGTCTCAACCGGCACGTTGGCGCGTATCCGCTGGTTGACGAGGGTTTCAATCTCTGCCAGCTCTTTCGCGGTGGTCTGAGAAAAGTGGGTAAAATCGAAGCGGAACCTGTCCGGCGCCACTAAAGAGCCAGCCTGCTTCACATGGTCACCCAGAACCTTTCTCAGGGCAAAATGAAGCAGATGGGTGGCCGTATGATTGCACTCGGTTGCGCTACGCGAAGTCGTGTCAACCATCAGAGTCACATTCTGCCCTTTTTGCATACTCCCTGAAACCATGTTGCCTTTGTGGATGGTGATCCCGGTGGGATCTTTGATGGTGTCAATAACTTCCATCTCAAAATTCGAACCGGTGATTTTGCCGCTGTCGCCGACCTGGCCACCGGCCTCGCCGTAAAAGGGTGTTGCTTCAGTCACGACTTCAACACTTTGGCCGCTGACCGCGTCCTGAACTTCCCGACCGTCTCGGACCAGAAGAAGAACTTTAGACTCACATGTTGTCGCATCATAACCGACAAACTCAGGCATAACGCCTTCTGCCGAAAGATTCTTATATGCCTCGCTGATCTTGGTAAACGCCGCCGTCTTTCTGGACTTGGCCCGTTGTCTCTCCATTGCCTGATCATAGCCGTCCATATCCAGGTCCAAGTTCTCATCCCTGACCACATCCTGGACAATATCCACCGGGAATCCATAAGTATCGTAGAGTTTGAATATCAAGTCCCCCGGTACCCGGGTCTGGCCTTTGGCTTTCAGGTTGGCCAGGCCGTCGTTCAATATTTTAAGACCGTGATCCAGGGTTTCTGAAAATCGAACTTCTTCGTTTTGGATAACATTGGTGATATAGGCTTTGGCATCCATAAGGTCGGGATATTCCGGTTTCATGATGTCAAATACGACTTCGGCTGTTTTATGCAAAAACGGATCGGTCAGACCGATGTTGCGGCCATAACGGATGGCCCGGCGCATGATCCGACGCAACACATATCCCCTGCCCTCGTTAGAAGGCAAAATGCCGTCGCCGATCAAAAAGGCAGCCGCTCGGCTGTGATCGGCAATAACCTTCATGGCCACATCGGATTCCAACGCTTGGCCCAGCTTCGTTTCGGCAAGTTGTTCGACCTTCTGCATGATGGGCCGGATCAAGTCGATATCATAATTTGTTGGAACATTCTGAATCAGGGCAATCAGCCGTTCCAGCCCCATTCCTGTGTCAATGCTCGGTTTGGGTAGCGGTTCCATCTTGCCGGAGGCTTCGCGGTTGAATTGCATAAACACCAAATTCCAAATTTCTAAAAAGCGGTCGCATTCACAGTCGACCCCGCAATCCGGCCGGTCGCAACCATATTCCTTTCCGCGGTCCATATGGATTTCGCTACAGGGTCCACAGGGACCGGTATCACCCATAGCCCAGAAGTTATCCTCTTCACCAAAGCGCAGGATCTTTTCTTCCGGCACCCCAATGTTTTTGTGCCAGAGTTCATGGGCTTCGTCATCATCAAGATAAATGGAAACCCACAGTTTTTCTTCGGGCAGTCCATAACCGTTTGTCAGCAGATCCCAGCCAAAATCAATGGCTTTTTCCTTGAAATAATCCCCAAAAGAAAAATTGCCCAGCATCTCAAAAAAGGTATGGTGCCGTGCGGTGTAACCGACATTCTCCAGGTCGTTGTGTTTGCCGCCGGCGCGAACGCATTTCTGAGACGTAGCCGCCCTGACATAGCCTCTTTTTTCTTCACCTAAAAAGCAGCGTTTAAACTGCACCATGCCCGCATTGGTAAACAGCAGAGTGGGGTCGTCGGCGGGAACAAGGGATGAACTCCTTACGATCTGGTGACTATACTTTTGAAAATATTCAAGAAATTTCTTTCGCACTTCGTTGCCAGTCATACTTCACTCCATTTTAAAATTTTAATAAATGATTCAATTCACGAATCTTTTTCAGTGCCTTCGTGTTTCTTTGTCGAAAGACCCAATGCTTCTTTGACTTTACTTAATGCGGAATTGTATATATCCGTATTATCTTTAAGGAAATTCAGCACGTTTTGACGTCCCTGGCCGATTCTTTCTCCATCATAGGAATACCATGAACCGCTTTTCTCGATGATACCGGCCATAACGCCTGTGTCGAGGAGGTCTCCGGCCTGTGATATTCCTGTTCCATAAAGGACGTCAAATTCCGCCTCTGTAAAAGGCGGTGCCATTTTATTTTTAACAACGCGAACCCGGGTTCGGTTGCCCACGATGTCCTGTCCATCTTTGATCGAACCGATACGACGGATGTCGAGTCTGACTGAAGAATAGAATTTCAACGCATTACCACCGGTTGTTGTTTCAGGATTTCCGAACACCACACCGATTTTCATACGAATCTGGTTAATGAAAATCACCGCGGTCATCGTTTTGCTGATGGTGCCGGTTAATTTTCTCAACGCTTGAGACATAAGCCTGGCCTGAAGTCCCATGTGTGAATCCCCCATCTCGCCTTCTATCTCAGCCCTTGGCACAAGTGCGGCAACAGAGTCAATCACTATGATATCCAATGCACCGCTCCTCACCAGCATATCCGCAATCTCGAGTGCCTGTTCCCCCGTATCCGGCTGGGCCACCAGAAGTTCGTCACAATTGACGCCGAGTTTTCTGGCGTAGGAAGTATCCAAGGCATGCTCCGCATCAATAAAAGCGACGACGCCACCCTGCTTTTGGGCTTCTGAAACGGCGTGAAGTGCAAGTGTGGTTTTACCGGAGGATTCAGGACCATAAATTTCAATGACCCTTCCTCTGGGAAGTCCACCGATGCCCAGTGCTTTATTAAGTGCGAGGGATCCGGTTGATATAACCGGCACATCAATAATAGTACTGCTGCCCAGCTTCATAATAGAACCCTTGCCGAACTGCCGTTCTATCTGAACCATAGCGGTTTTTACTGCTTTTTCTTTGTCCGGTGAAATGCTCATTATTTCCTCCGATCAATCAACGGTGTGGCCTATGAAAAACGCCCTCCTTTGTCCAATCCCGGCGTTAGGCTCAAATTTTAATCTTCGAAATACTTAATGTATGTCTGTGGTTGAAATTTTCAACTGCCTTGGTCTTGAACAAAATCAAACATTTTTCAAAGGTCTCAAGGTTCTGTTTCATTTATGACTCGAATTTTGTACCCAATTATTTTCGGGAGAGTTTTTTTTAATTCTTTATATTCGCAATCCGGCTCGGCATCCAACTCACAGGGCTTACAGGCCGGAGAGCAGAATCTACGCCTCGGAGACCGGAATGGATGATCTTTTTTTAAAACGGGTGCTGTTTGAGTGGCCTTGGGATCGTTAGAGAGAACAGGCGCATACCGAAATCGTTTCTTAAAAAAATGCAGATTGCGCAGTGAACCTACTGACTTTTCATAAATTTGGTTCCTGTTCTTTCTTTACGAGCCCTTGCCACGAGGCCCTGTCCGCCTCACCGCAAGCGGCATCTTCGACAGGCGTGATCACGCGTTTTAATAAAAGATTATCTATGGAACGACGATTTAGAAAAACTCCCCGAGATCTCAACCATATAATGGTGCGAAACTTCAAATATTATCTGAATGTTGCACCCGCCAGTTTTGTATAAACAGCCCCTGATGGCTTCAATTCGCTTTTGTACAAAACAATCTGGTCAGCAGTAAATGTTTCGGATTCAAAGTTCCTAAACTTCATCAGTGCATCACCCAACTTTTTCGCATCGATTTTAGCCTTTATTCGCCCCATGGTGAGGTGTCCCTTGAACGGTCTTTTTTCTTTAGGGAAACCTAACACCTTTAAATTTTCATCCAGTGTTTTTTGAAGTTTCACCAAAGATTCAAGTTGACCTGTGAGACCAACCCACAAAACACGGGGATTTTTTATACCCGGAAAAAGACCCAACCCTTTTGACTTAAGAGAAATCGGGATATATCCCTCCACGGTTTTAGAAAGGGCCTCAGTAATTTCACTGATTTTAGCCGCTTCAACGTCTCCTATAAATTTTAAGGTCAGATGAATGTTTTCAGGCCGTACCCATCTAATGTTAAAACCTTTGGCTTTTATGCTTTCCTGAAGTTCCTGTATTTTGGAAATAATATTCTCAGGAATCTCAATGGCTATGAACGTTCGAATGGTTTTCGACATAGAAAAATCAGGCCATGGGTAACGGGTTATTGGTGATAGGTGTTGGTTAAAGGGAATCCTGTCATGTTAATTCATTACCTATGCCCCAATACCCCTAACTTACAACCTGTTACCTATTACCGGGTTGGCAACATAAACTGCGGTTCTCCGATTAAAAATTTACCCTTTAGGATCCACCTCTTTAAAATTTCAGCTACTTCACGTGCTCTCACGATGCTGGATAGCGGAGCTGTTGGGATTTCTTCCCCTCTAAATTTGATATGACCGCTTTTAAGTTCCGCGTAGCTGACCTGGCCGTAGCTTTTTGAAATTCCGTGTCCATAATCATGTCCATAGTCGACAATTTGGGTAAAAAGATCCTCGTCTGATACCGCTGTGTATTGAACAATCTCCTCATTAAGTATGGGAATGGGAATGCCTATACCCAGAGAAAGTGAACATCCATATCCCTGGATACTCACCCCCATGAGCCACTTTGGTTTCATTTTTTTGAGATCCCCCATAACCCACAGCGTGCCGGCAGGTGTAT
>JAFDCA010000556.1 GCA_019313025.1 Deltaproteobacteria bacterium | reverse complement strand
TGCGTTAAAAAGTTAGAT
Organism: Deltaproteobacteria bacterium; assembly: GCA_019313025.1. The sequence goes on along the minus strand of JAFDCA010000556.1, from coordinate 2,953 downwards.
GAATTTGTATGTTTATCATCAATAGTATCGGCTGATATTGCAAATCACTGAATTAACCTATTGAATGGGTTGCTGCACGAGCCATGTGTGCTACAGATTTTGGCATCAACAGATCTGTCAATAGCCAATAACATAATGGAAAAAATGGAAAAACTTTATAATAGGTCCTATTTTTTTGATCGGGGCCTTCATTTTGAATGCCAGCGGTGTGGTGTATGCTGTACCGGAGATCCGGGGATAATCTATGTCGACAGGGATGAAGTTCCGCGTATCGCCGAAAACCTTTCTGTTGAGGTTTCACGTTTCATCGAAAAATATCTCTATCCGTTTAGGGCCGGGTATAGCATTAAGGAACATTCAGACGGACGGTGTTTTTTTTATGATGACGGGTGTACCATCTATCCCGTGCGTCCCGATCAGTGCAAAACCTATCCGTTCTGGTTTGAGAATCTGCGTTCTGTAAAAAAATGGAGACATCTGGCAAGGGAATGCCCGGGGATCGGCTGCGGCCCATTGTATTCAAAAGAAAAAATTCTGAAAATTGTTCAGTCAACAATGTATGGTGTGATAAAGAGTTATTTGGCAGACAACGAAAACATCAATGATACCAAATGAGCATTTTCATCTGATAGGGAGAAATATAGAGGTCATCAATGGGTGAGATTAAAAGCACACTCGATCTGGTAATGGAAAAGACTCGGCACTTGACCCTGAGTCAGGAAGAAAAAAAGGCTCAACAACAGATTGAAGTCAACAGAAAGCTGCAAGGTTTGCTTCAAAAATATCAAGACAAACTCCTAAAGAAGGAGAACTTGAAGAAAGAGGTAGATCGCTTGAAAATAGCATATGATCTAAACGTGGATGAAATTCTGGCAGATTTGCTATTAAATAACCTTCAATTAGGACAAGAAAATAGATTGTTTATTAAACTTTTGCAAGAAATTTATGGGTTAAACCTTTCCGGAATTGAGACGATCTTTCAAAATTTCAAAGCAGCAGTAAAATCTGCTACTGAAGAGAGAGTTGAACAAATTAGAACAGATTTGTCCAAAAAACAATTTGTTTCAGGTTCTGCTGTTGTTCCGAATCTTGAGAGCGACAGAGAATGGCTGTCAAAATTGGATTATATCAAGGACAGACATGATAAGATGATGAACCAAGAAAAGGCCGTTTTGACAAAAGAATTGTCATTGGATTGAGATGGTTTGACAGACGGTCTTTTTATATTGGTACGCACTTTTCATTGTTCACAATAGTCTTGAAGGAGCCATATGGCTAAGAATTTGTTTGACATAATATGGGCCACGCGGATATATTTTGCGCGTTGTTTGGGAATTTTTAAAGGAGGATGTAGTCATGGTTTTTGATGAAATGGCATGCCCCATAACGAGAGGTGAAAGAATACTAGTTGCTCTTGATGGTTCAGAATATACGGATGCTATTGTGGATCAGGCAATAAGTATGGGACGGATATGCAATAGTGTCATCTATGCAATCAGTGTTATTGCGTTTTTTCCGGAGTCTTTGGCAATTGCACCTCAATTAGAGGAAGAAGTCGCCAAGAAGACAAGGAAATTTCTTGAAATCGTCAAAAAGAAGATAGAGAAAGAGAATTTGACTTGTGAGACAATCGTTCGTTTAGATGTGCAACCCCATGTTCCCATTGTTGAAGAGGCAAAAAAAAGAGGGGCTGATCTCATTATAATGGGAACACGCGGTGTGACGGGACTTAAGCGGGTTTTTTTAGGTAGTGTGGCTCAGAAAGTTATTGGATACGCACCGTGCCCCGTGATGGTCGTCCCTGTTTAAAAACGGATTAAAATAAATCCGAAAAGCATAAACAGGTGGTTGGATAAATGATTCGGTGTGGTGAAATCAACGTTCGGGGTTTTCATATTGATATATTTTCACATGTAAACAATGCGCGCTATCTGGAGTTCATGGAAGAGGCAAGATGGGTAGTCATTGATAAATATATCGATTTTAAGAGGATGAAGGCAAAGGGAATCATCTTTGTTGTCGTCAATATCAATATTAACTATCGAAGACCTGCATCTATGGGTGAAACACTTGAACTATATCTCGGTCTTTCTAAGATTGGCGGTAAAAGCGCCGTATTTTATCAAGAAATTCGGTTGAAAGGAACAGGTGCCGTTGTGGCAGATGCTCAGGTGACTTTTGTATTTGCTGACAAAAAAACTGGTAAGGCTGTAAAAATAGATGATGAGATAAAAGGATTAATTGGGAAACTTAGAATCAAAGACGAAAATTATTTTAAATGATCAATGATACTCAAAACACCCATCAAAAGTGGTTGAATTTTCCAATTTTCTTCTTATCCTAACATCACAATTAAAGTTTGCCCCAATCGTTAATATCGGGCAGATTTACATGCATTTTTCTGCAGGGTTTAAGTGTTAATCACATTTGGATATTGTCTATGCCATTTGTTTCGGTCACAGGATTAAAGGGCAAAGTTTATGTCCCTGAAAAACAGAGGGAAAGTCTTAACAAGCATCCTTGCAAGGAGTGTTATTTTTGTCAGTTTTGCAGTGATGATCGGTGCAGGGTCTGTCTCGGGGCTAAAAAATGCCCATGCAAACCATCATGCCAGAAATGAGTCCCCTTTGTATTACAAGCCATCTCAAAAATACCTCTAACGCCCAATTACGGCGTTGCGAACCTCTTCAAAATGCTCACATACTCCCATGTATGCTCCGCTTTTTCATGGGCTCGCGCCTTGTCTTTGAACGTAATTTGCATTTTTGAGATGGCTTGTAGTTGAATTGATGATTTTATACCATTCGGACACTTGTCTTGTGTCTATCCATAAATGAGGATTTCTTTTCAATATCTCCCGCTTGAAAAAACGGGATAAAAAGGCATGCGAAAAAAAAACCACCTCATGGAAAATCTACCGGGCCAAGCCGGCATATGATCGATATTCTGAGGA
>JAFDCA010000555.1 GCA_019313025.1 Deltaproteobacteria bacterium | reverse complement strand
GCATCGTCATCAAAACCGAATTTAGAACGGCATGGGTAAAAGCAGTCAAGTCCAGTGACTGTGCGGGATGCTCGGCCAGGGGGTCCTGCCACGCCATGGGCGGTGAAGATGAGATGGCGGTAGAAGCCATCAATGAGGCCGGCGCCAGGGTAGGAGATCAGATTGTTCTGAATTTTAAAACCTCATCGCTGTTGAAGGCTACCTTCCTGCTCTATGTGTTCCCGATATTGCTTCTGATCATCGGCGCGGTTGTTGGTCAGGAGATGGCCCCCAAGTTCGATTTCAATCCTTCCGGGTTCTCGGCGATCATGGGCCTTACATTTTTTTTCGCGGCCCTGCTGATAATCAAAACAACGGCGAACAAACTGGCGAGAAAAAATGAATACCGTCCTAAAATTACAAAAATTCTAACCCGGATGAACCGGAGCAATCAGCGACCACCAACTGAGCTGGGGGTATGAGGATGGCCCCAGGAAGGGATCGGGGCCTTCTCTGCTGCTGGCCGCTGGTTTTATAAGTGAACTAAAATTTAAAGTGAGCTAAGGTCAATGGATCGCTTTCAGAGTGCTCGATTGTCGAATTTTTTTAACTTCAAATTTCCCAAAAAAATTATAGTTAAATGCCAATCTAAAAAAATTAAGGATGATAATCCTGTTATTATCAAGCCGGAAACCGCTTATCTTCTGACCGGATTGCTCAATGGCCGTTTCCATTGGAGCTCATCGCTTACGTTTTCGCCGACGTTTTTGGATTAGATATCGGGAATAGATCTTCAACGTCATAATTTTTTATTTTGGACAGGCAACTGCTCAAAGCTTCCGATTCGGTTGTCCCAACTCCCTGAAATTCCTGCCTGGCAATAATATTGATGAGGTTGGGGACCGCTACGAATTTTCCTGCCAGATCACCGGCCAGGGTTTGGTGGACATCAATGTAAATCATTCTTTGGTTTCTAATCAGGTTATATCTAGCTACTTTCGTCAGGATATCATTTTTCTTCAAATCCTGCATATTTGCGGTTCCTCCTATTCTTTTTCCAATGTCAATTTTAAAGGAGATCCATTTTCCCGGGCCAAGGACATCCCGCGGTCAATTTTAGTCTCGGCCACTTCTAAAGGGTAGATGCCGCATACCCCGATGTTGTTTTTATGGACATACCACATCAGGTGGGTGGCTTCTTCCAGCGATTTGTTGAAGATCACCATAAGGATTTCCACTACAAACGCCTTCGTCGTGTAGTCATCGTTGTGCAGCAAAACCTTGTAATGGGGAGGTTCAGTGAATTCTTCATCAACTTCGGAAATATTTTCTTCCTGCCGATCCGGTAAATCACTACTCATCGGATGTGTCTCCAATAAAAATGCTTGAGGGCGGGTAGCTTTAAAGTCTGAAGATAAATAAAAAAAGGCAGTTTTCAACCCTAAAGCTGAAGAACTGCCCCGTTTTTAAGATTTGCGTTAAATTAGATGGAGTCCTTGAGTTTTTTACCGGCTTTGAATTTTACCACGTTTCTGGCCTTGATTTTAATCGGATCGCCTGTTTGAGGATTGCGGCCTTTACGTGCTTTTTGACGCTTCTTCATAAATGTTCCGAACCCGACCAGCGTGACTTTTCCCTCTTTCTTTTTCAGGGCCTTGGTGACGTTGGTCATAAACGAGTCAAGGACCGCGCCGGCTGCAACTTTGGGTACGTTAGCGTCTTTTGCCATTTTTTCAATTAATTCTGCTTTTGTCATTTCTGTCTCCTTCTTTTGAGTTAAAAAGTAAAGCTATAAAAGCTTTTATGTAGTTAATCTAACTCAAAAAATTTTGGAAGTCAATAGATTAATGCTTGTTTTTCGCGGTTTTACAAGAAGAAATCATTGAAAAGGCTTTAAATTTAAACATTTTCCAGGGTCCTACGGTTTGATTTTATATCAGGATTTTGAATTCTAGCGAAAATCCTGTTTAAAAATAAGGCATTTCGTGATAAAAAATATTTAAACTTTTTAATTGATGAAACCTGAAAATTTCATTTTCTTACGACATGTTGTCAGATAAGGCCTGGAAAAGGTCTAAGTATTGTTAAAGGAAGCGAGATGGCGGAAAAAATCTATATCACCAGCACAAAGATGGCCACATTTGTTTGTCCGAAGTGTCATAAATCGAAGACGGTAAATGTTGCTGAATATGCCGACCTCGACAAAAAGGTCAAAGTCAATGTCAGGTGCCCGTGCGGTTATGCCTATTCGTCCATTTTGGAAAAACGAAAAAGATACCGCAAAGAAACAAACCTGCCCGGGTCCTACAGTCGCTATATCAACGGCAAACGGATGGATAGTGGATTGCTGATTGTCAAGGATTTGTCCACAATTGGGATGAAACTTCAGATTGATGCATATAACGACTGTGAAGTCGGAGATGTTATTCAAGTAGAATTTCATACTGACGATGCACAAAGGGCCTTCATCAAAAAGAAAGTGATCATTCGAAGCATCAATGGGACGATTATCGGAACTGAATTTGCTCCTACGGAGGGAATCGATAAGGCCCTTGGTTTTTATCTTTTCAACTACAAGGGGGATGTTGAGTGAAATCAAGATGCAGCTGGTCCTCAACCGATCTGCTCTATCGGAAGTATCACGATACAGAGTGGGGCGTGCCGCTGCACAATGACCGCAGATTGTTTGAGTTTCTTATTCTGGATGGTGCTCAGGCCGGTTTGAGCTGGTTTACAATTTTGAAGAAACGCCAAAACTACAGAAAGGCCTTCGACCATTTTGATCCGCAAAAAATGGCCGGATATGATACCCGCAAAGTCAGTGAACTTCTTTCGAATAAGGGGATCGTTCGCAACAAACTTAAAATCAATGCGGCCATTCAAAATGCCGTATCATTTCTGGCTGTTCAAAAGGAATTCGGCAGCTTCGACAACTATATCTGGCGGTTTGTCGGAGGCGAAACCATAAAAAACAAGTGGTACACCGTGGAGGAAATACCTGCTCAAACGCCGGAGTCAGGGGCCATGAGTGCGGACCTTAAAAAACGTGGTTTTAAATTTGTCGGGCCGACTATCTGCTATGCGTTCATGCAGGCTGCAGGTCTGGTAAACGATCATATTGTCGACTGTTTTCGTTATGAGGAGGTTTGAAAATTGGCCTATTGTGCGTTTTGTAAAAGAAACCACAATGTGGGTTTCATATCTACGCGTTTTGCAGGAACGGACGGGGTCTCGCTGGAAACAGCCAAATGGGCCGATGTTTTTGAGGGAGTTGGATTCGCCTGCTGTTATTTTGCCGGTGAGCTTGATCGGCCGGCAGACTGTTCATATCTTGTCAGGGAAGCCCACTTCCAGCACCCGGATATCAATGATGTCTTTCGAAATTGCTTTGGCACCCGGGTAAGGGGAAGGGATGTTACTCAAAAAATCCATGAACTTAAACGCAAGCTAAAGGATCATCTTTACAAGTTCATTGAAAAATTTGAAATCGATTTACTAGTTCCGGAAAACACCCTATCGATTCCCTTGAACCTACCCTTGGGCATTGCGCTTACCGAGATCATTTCCGAAACCGGAATGCCCACTATCGCCCACCATCATGATTTTTTCTGGGAACGTCAGCATTTTATGATCAACGCCGTCTGGGAATATCTCAACATGGCATTTCCGCCGCACCTGCCGACTATCCAGCATGTGGTAATTAACTCTTCAGCGGACAATCAGTTGAGTCTCCGCACCGGTATTTCAGCAACCATTATTCCCAATGTGATGGATTTTCAAAATCCACCCTCGATGCCCGGTGGTTTTGAATCCTGCGGATTTGATTCCCAAAATAGAGTTGGGGCAGATGATGATTATGCCTCGGATGTGCGTCAGGCTTTAGGAGTAGCAGATGATGCACTGCTAATTCTTCAGCCCACACGAGTTGTTAAGCGTAAAGGAATCGAACATGCGATTGAACTGGTGCACCGGTTGGGGATGAAAGCCAAGCTGATCATCTCGCATGCCTCCGGAGATGAGGGGCGTGATTACGAACGCCGGGTTAGAGAATATTCCAGACTGATGAAAGTCGACACCTATTTTGTATCAAGCATTATCAATGAAGAAAGAGGCCTTGCCGAGAGCGGAAGGAAGATCTACAAGCTTGAAGACGTCTATCCCCATGCCGACCTGGTCACGTACCCCTCAACTTTTGAAGGCTTCGGCAAT
>JAFDCA010000554.1 GCA_019313025.1 Deltaproteobacteria bacterium | reverse complement strand
AGATAATCTTCGGTCGACTTCTTGATATTGGCCAGGATAAACGATGAAATTTCCGCCGGACTGTATGGTTTTCCCTTGAGATTGACTCGCACATCGCCATTAACTGCCTTTTCGATTCTGTAGGGGAGTATTTTGATGTCCTTTTGTACCTCCGTTGAATCATACTTGCGGCCGATGAGACGTTTGATGCCAAATACCGTATTTTCAGGATTGGTTATGGCCTGCCTTTTGGCAATCTGCCCGACCAACCGTTCTCCCCGTTCGGTGACGGCCACAATTGAAGGCGTTGTTCGACCACCTTCGGCATTGGTAATGACTTTGGGTTCACCCGATTCCATGACCGAAACACACGAATTGGTGGTTCCCAAATCGATTCCTATTATTTTACTCATTTTTTTACCTCACTATATTCGATTTTTGGGCGGTTCGTGATGAACCGCCCTGTTCATTTTAATGTCGTTTTTCGGACTCCTTGTTAATGCACGGAAATCTGTTTTGGCTTTTGTTCCTCTGGCTTTGGAATATCTATCTTTAGTACACCGTCTTTGCAATTGGCACTTATTTTTTCAGGATCGATGTCCACAGGTAGCCTGAAGGTTCTTTCAAATTTTCCAAACGTCCTTTCCCTGCAATAATACTTTTCCTTCTTAACCTCATTGTCTGAAGATCGTTCACCTTTCAGGGTCAGCACCCCGTCTTTTACATCGATAACGATGTCTTTCTTGTCGATTCCGGGCAATTCGGCAGTTATAACAATGTTTTCGTCATTGTCGTAAATATCGACTGTCGGATGCCAGGTCCACATGAGCGACTGACGATCATCCCGGACAATCGGTCTAAAAACATCGTCAAAAAGATGATTCATTTGATGTCTGAGGCTGAACATATCTCTCATTGGATTCCATCTTATAAGCTCCATAATGCTACCTCCTTGGCGTGATTTTTTTCTTTTCCAAAAAAATAACCACCAATATAGTTATGTCAATTAAATATTATTACTTTTTTTATTTTATTTAAATTGGTAATGGGGCAGATTCTTAAACGAGTGTAATAGGCAGCAGAAATGATTTAAATTCAGACTCTTGTAAGACATCAAAGCGTCCGGGTTGTTTAATAAATCGGTTTCCCAAGGAATTATACGGCCATTGATTTTCCAGAGGGTTTATAAGTTTAAGATGCTGACCATTAAAAATATATTGCATTATTTTATAAAACAATTAGAATTAAGTAATGATATGTTAAACCCATCTGCCGGGAGAAAAAAATGAATCAGAACGATAAACATGAACCGACAAACGAAATTTCACTAACCCAAACGTTCACCTCAGATTTAAAGGGAAGGCAATCTGTTCGTGCCACCTTCAAGCTAACCGAAGGATGCATCGAGGCCATCAGCATTGTCGCCGCCCATCTGGGAATCAAACAAAAATCTCTTTTTGATCATTTGGTTGAAGATGCCCGGACCTTAGAATCCATCGCCCGTGACATTGCGAACATCAAATTAGCCAAACACAGTCGCATCCAAAAAACATTCGTCATTAGCAGAAGATCTCTCTTATCTCTAGAACATGTATCGAAACATTTTAACGCCCCCCGGGATGCGTTGGTAGAGCTCTCTGTTCAAAGGCTGTTACCGATTATTGCCAAGGAACGGGAAAAGCACCAAAAACGCAAAGAAATGCTCGGTGAAATAGCAAATCATTTAGAGGAAGGCGAAAGATTATTACATAAAATCAGGGAGCTATTGGGAGCTGAAGACGCAATCTCTCAAAGACTCGAATCCGTGATGACGGGATATGAGAACGCGTATCATCATATCGAGTCTTTTATAGAAAAAGGTAAAATCATTGAAGAATTCCAACCTGAAGATTTTAAAAGCATACTGATTATCACGGAAGATTAGCTGTTACTTAAAAACTCAAGTTTCGTACCTTTAATTTTCGATAACGTCAACTCATCGATACAACCCGGAAAAATTTATTTGTTCACGGGATGCGCCTCCCCGTGCAGAAGTGTGAAAAATTATCCCAGCAGATTGTCCAAGGCCATCATGATGACAAATCCGATCATGACACCGAAGGTTGCCATGCGCGATTTTCCTTTGGAATGAGTTTCCGGAATGATTTCATCGCTGATAACAAACAACATGGCGCCCGCAGCAAAGGCCAGGCCAAATGGAAGAACCGAATGAAAGACCGTAACGGCTGCAACGCCCAGCACACCGCCGACGGGTTCCACCAATCCTGTTAATAGTGCGATGCCAACCGCTCGATATCGGTTGTATCCCAGACCGATCAAAGGCATGGCAACCGCCAATCCCTCGGGCATATTCTGAAGTCCGATGCCCATTGCGAGGCTGGTTCCCGCTCCAACATCTCAGGTCCCAAATCCGACACCCACTGCAAGGCCCTCGGGAAAATTGTGAATGGTGATGGCGATGACAAACAGCCAAATTCTTTTCAATGAGCTGGAAGGGCCTTCATGACCGAGTACAAAGTGTTCATGGGGAAGCCATTTATCAATACGGTCTAAAAAGACCGCACCAAACAGCATCCCGAATACAACAATATATACGCCAAAACCCGGCCAAACCTGGTTTCCATGTTCTATCCCGGGAACAATTAACGAAAAAGAAGTGGCTGCCAGCATCACACCTGCAGCCCCCCCTAGCATGGTATTTAGAATCTTATCAGAAACATTCTTAAAAAAAAACGCCGGCAAGGCACCCACACCGGTGGCAAGTCCTGCAAGCGTGCTGGCGATGATTCCCATCGTGATGATTGACATAAGTGGTCCCCCTGTTTTTTTCAACAGCCTTTCAATTATTTCTTATTCGCTCTTCTTTGTGTAAAAACAGCATGATGCACATCTGTTTGACAACTTATATGCATAAACAGCTGGAAGCTCCTTTCAAAATCGGAATAATGCACCATGTTCATGTAAAATATTCAGCCCGATAGCAATCAGAACAACTCCGCCGATGGTCTCGGCATAAAAACTTAACCGTTTGGCAGCCCCGATCCGCTCGCCGATCCGCATGCCTATGAGGGTAAACGTACCGGCAACAATACCGATAATCAAGGCCGGCATCCAAATCGACACCTTCAGCAAAGACAGACTGAAACCCACAGCAAGCGCGTCGATACTGGTGGCCACCGAAAGCATCACCAGCGTCATTCCTTTGGTATAATCTTTTATCGGTTTTTCGGTTTTACCATCCTTGAATGCTTCTTTAATCATGTGGCCACCCACAAATACCAGCAATCCGAAAGCGATCCAATGGTCGTAATGTTCAATGTGGCTCCGCACAGATAAACCCGCACTCCAACCGATTATGGGCATGAGGGCCTGAAACAATCCGAAATGCCAAGACAGGCGAAACATCTGACGAAAGCTGACCGTTTTTAAATTTATTCCGGTGGCGATGGAAACTGCAAAAGCATCCATGGCTAAAGCCACTGCAATAGCAAAAATATTTATAAATTTCACAAGTAACTTTCAATACACGTAGAAGGCACACTTTATTGAATAACAATTTGTGCCCGTGAGAGTTATTTCGGCCACACGGCCCCTATGCGTTCCTCAACAAAATAACAGAAACGATCCCATTGAAACTCCCGAAACGAAACCGGACATCGAAGTTTAACTTTATGCTCACTGATACCAATGACTTCCCAGTCACCACTGCGGGGTCCGTCTTCGATGTTTATTTTCTCGCCCACCTTGAAAGGATACGGTCTGAACACCACAATGTCATGTTTTTCCATCATAATCTCCAATAGTTAGGTCTATTTATTACGGTTCTTTTTCTTGGTATTAAGTGTTCAACAAATGCCATGCATTTTCAAAAAACCATCATTGAGACAATATTTTTGAAAAATTAAACCCTTACTTTTTTTCAATTTGTTGAAACGTATTCATAAATTTTCGATCAATATAATCTTTAATCTTAAAGGCGAGTCTCCCGCCAAAGGTCAGCCGCCTTTTACGCAAAACCCCCGTACCGTCCCCCATATTAAATATCAATAGATAATCACCGCCCGGGTCAAAAGGTTGAAGTGCCTTTCCTTCTATCAATGCCATAAGATTATGATATAATACCGGGTTTTCCCGAACAGCATAGACGCCCACTTTGTCCAGAGGCTGGTTCTTAAAATAAATGCAGTCACCTCCTCCGAAAATCTCCGGATATTGGGAACATTGAAGGTATTGATTGACCAGCAATCCGCCGTCCGGTCCGGTTGGCAGATGCGATTTTTCGAATAACGGTAACGGTTTAACGCCAACAGCCAGAAAGATGATGTCCGCATGGTAACCTTCACCCGTTTCGAGGATAATCTCACCGGTTTTGATTTTGTCAACATATCCGGATTCCAGAATCTCGATACCACGTCTTTTGAGTGATCCGGAAACTTTCTTTTGAACATCAACCGGGAATCGAGACATAAAATCTTTACCCGCAAAAATTCGGATCCTGGATGTGTATTTGCCATAATTTTGGGTCAATCGCCAGGCGTTTCCGGCAATTTCAGCAGCGGACGGTCCACCGCCGACGATGTCAATGGTTATTTCCTTTCGAGAAGCGAGTTCTAAAATTCGTGCCTGAGCATCAATGAGTTTTTCAATCGGCTTAACGGTAAAAACATCCCTGGCAGAACCTGTAATACTGCTTTCTGGAACATAACTTCCGACATTAAATGAAACAATATCATAAGAAACCGTTTCACCGGATTCGAGAATCAGTTTTTTTTTCTTTGGGTCCACTCCAACGGCCTTTCCTAATATGAATGTTCCCCCCTGTTTTTCCACCACATGCTGTGTAAAAAATCGGATGTCATCCGGTGTATAGGTTCTTCCGAGCATGCCGGGCCCCATACCGGAATAATAATGATACGGTGAGGGAGCAACAACCGTAACTTTGTGTCCTTTTTCAATGAACTTGTGAAGGTTTGCAAGTGTAACCATGTGCGCATGGCCACCGCCAACAAGAACAAGATGTTTTCTCATGGATGATTTCCCGAAAATAAAATCGTATTAAGATGCTATAGAATCTCAAAAGAAATATTAACCATAAGCAATATCCGTACCGACCTCTTAAATTTTAAGCCAAGGGCTTGTCCCAAATGATTTTTACAGAAAAACAGTATACTGTAATTACGCTTGATTTATAACTATAAAATGTATACATCCAACTCAAACATATATTATTGCTAAAGGATTTAAAATGCCTCTAAATTTTGAGCCCATAAGTTTGAATAAGCAAAACGAATATTTGGACACATTTGGCCGATGCCCACAGAAGTCTTCCGATTATAGCTTCATTAATTTGTGGGGATGGTCGAATGACTATGGACTTTATTGGGCATGGTCGGATGACATGGTCTGGATAAAGCAGACGATTCCAGATGAGGTGTTTTGGGCACCGATAGGGTCATGGTCGGACACGGACTGGAGCGAAAATTTTGAAAAATATTTTGACGAACCGAGCACTTTTCTGCGCATCCCTGAAGAATTGCTTCTGATATGGGAGAAAAGTATGAAAGAACGTATTCGCCGCGAGGATGAAAGAGCGCAATGGGACTACATTTACGACGTCAAAGAACTCATCGAACTAAAAGGGAATCGCTTTCACAAAAAGAAGAACCTGGTGAATCAATTCAAGAAAAAATATGATTATCAATACGTTTCTTTTGATGCAAAAATGATCGATATGGCACTGGCCATGCAGGAAGATTGGTGCACATGGCGGGATTGCGAATCGTCCGATGCCTTGTCCGCTGAAAATCGCGCAATTTCGAGAATCCTTGACAACTGGCAAACGCTTTACGGCCTTACCGGTGGTGCGCTTTTAATCGGCAAAGAAATGGTTGCTTACACCATTGCCGAACAATTGTCGCAAAATACCATGGTGATCCATTTCGAAAAAGGAAATCCGGATTATAAAGGCGCGTATCAGGCAATTAACCAGATGTTTCTTGAACACAGCGGCGAACCATTTGATTTCGTAAATCGTGAGCAGGATCTCGGTGACGAAGGGCTTCGCAAAGCGAAATTATCGTATCATCCCGTTGACTTTGTAAAAAAATACCGGGTAATTCTAAAATAGATAATTGAAGGATCGGGTTGTTTTTTTTGTAAAAAACATCTAAAGAGGAGCAACCATGCGGCCTGTATGCTTGATCATTCGTGACGGCTGGGGATATAGCGAAATCGCACAAGGCAACGCCGTAATGGCAGCCAAGACACCCAATATCGACCGGTACAAAACCATCTATCCATGGACGCTTCTGGACTGTGCCGGAGAACCTGTTGGCCTTCCAGATGGGTATCAGGGGTCATCGGAAGTGGGACACCTGAACATGGGTGCCGGCAGAATCGTCATTCAGGAACTCAAGCGTATTGACGATGGATTAAGCACAGGGGAACTTTTTAGAGCGGCCAAGTGGAAAGAGCTGGTAAACAACTGGAAGAAACATCAAAGCCGCCTCCATTTGTTGGGTCTGCTCCAGGATGAAGGCGTGCATGCCCATCAGGAGCACCTCTTTAAGATCATGCGACGGGCAAGGAAAGAATATCCTGATGGTTCCATTATCATCCATCCCTTTTTAGATGGACGCGACACACCGCCGCGGAGTTGTCTGGAATACCTGGCAAGGCTCAATCAGATAATGGCCGAGGTCGGAGGGTGCGCCATTGGCACTATTATGGGTCGCTATTACGGAATGGACCGTTCCAGAAATTGGAAATTGACCGATATCGCCTACCATTGCATCGTCTCTTGTGAAGGTCGTCGGGCCTCAAATGCTGTCGCCGCGGTTAATGAATCATACGAAAAAGACAGAACTCCGGATGATGTGGAGATGTTTGATGAATATATTCCACCTTACGTGATCGGAAACTATGACGGTGTTAAGGATAACGATTGTATTTTGCATACCAATTACCGGCAGGATCGCGCAATCCAGCTCTCCATGGCCTTTGTTGATCCAGACTATCCCGGCAAACTGAAAACAAAGCGAAATATCACTTATGTCGGTCTGACGCGGTATTGGGATGAGTTTGTGAACTACATGCTCGGGGCCATTGATGCGGGCGGCGGCATGGAACACCTCCTTGGGGAAGTGATCTCCAATGCGGGTTTTCGCCAGCTGCGAATTGCCGAAACTCAGAAATTTCGTCATGTTACGAGTTTTTTTAACGGAAAAGCAACAACCCCATATCCAAACGAGGATCAGGTCGACGTTCCAAGCAGATTCGATCCGGCCACATTTGCCAGCCATCCCGAAATGGAGGCCTACAATGTGACCAATGAACTCATTAGAAAACTCCGGAACAACCCCTATCACTTTATTGCCGTAAATTTTGCCAATGGAGATATGGTCGGCCACACCGGCAACTTGGGCGCTGCCACAAAAGCCATTGAGGTGGTGGACCATTGTATCGGAAGAATTGTAGACCGTCTTCTCGAAATGGAAGCCCATATTCTCATTACATCGGATCACGGCAACTCCGAACAGATGATCGATGATCAGACCGGTATGACCAAGACCAGCCATACCTTGAATCCTGTTGAGATTATATATATTGCCAAGGATTCCAGGGATAAGCGGCTTATTCGCCGTGGCAAACTGTCGGATATCGCACCAACGGTTTTGTTTCTGCTCGGCTTGGAGATACCCAAAGAAATGACCGCACAAAACTTGATTGTAATTAACGCCGTCTAATCTCCTTGTTTCTTATAGCAGTTGCCAAAAATATGTTCCGATTGAATGAATAGCGGTCACGATTTGCCGTAAGCCGCCGGATGAAACAAAATGTTATTCTGACAACAGCTATAAAAGTCAAATTCACCTTT
>JAFDCA010000553.1 GCA_019313025.1 Deltaproteobacteria bacterium | reverse complement strand
TTCCTCCTATTTACAGAACAATCAGGGGCGAAACATGTCTAAAAAAGAAAAAACAAATAATAACAATGAAATGAAGCTCTCTTTAAGCGAAACAGAGGAAATTATCGGTCGATTGAAAGAAGTGCTGGACGTCAAATCCGACGGACAACTGGCAAAATATTTAGGCATAACAAGGCAAAATATCGGTGCGGCCAGGAAACGAGACGACGTTCCTCCGGGATGGATTTATAAAGTGGCGGAGTTAAGCGGGTGCTCCATGGATTGGCTGCGTTTTGGACATGGCCCCAAAGTGCGCGTGGAATATACCGCAGCGGAATCGAAACCAAAGGGTGAGCTTTCCCGCCAGTCGTCACCCTATAAACTTCAGGTGAGTTGGCAGCCCAGACGACCAGATGAATTGCAAAGCGGTGAGGACATTCCCGGATTTGGCGCCGCTGTTGAAATATTAGCCAGGATATACAGTTCCGAAGATCAACTGATGATCAGTACTATCAATGCCAATCTTAGGGCGTTTTCTGAGGCAATTGAACGCAAACAGCACCATCAAAGCTCCACAAAAGAGCTCATAAATCTTAAAAAACGCCTGGCCACGATTGAGAAACAGCTGAAGCCGAAAAAAACGGATTAGGGATAAAGCGGCCCCTGCCGCCAAGGATGAAGGACCGTCCTCTCTCAGGTATAATTTGACCGCATGGATTTAGCCTGAAATGGCCCGGTTCCAGGAAGTGGCGCCACTGTCGGTTCTAAAATTCGGGTTTTAAATGCTGCTTCGTTGTAAGTTCTGATATTCAACGTGTTTGCAACAGTTGCAAATGATGTTGCATATTTGCAACGTTTCCTAAACCTCTTGCAGCTGATGCTTCACAATCATTTTTTATTATTTTGCAGCATCGGGATGTTGCAAATTGATGCTAAAAACACGGTTTGATGCTGCACTTTTTTATATCCATGTTTTGATATAAGTAGTCGTAATTTAATCGAAAATTAAACATTTTCCTTATTTGGCATATATTCTGCTCTGCTTTAATTCAACGCGATATTTCTAATTCCACTCCGGCTTGTCTGGCTTACATCTAATGCTTAGTAGGTTCAATTGTTCGGGTGTCCCTGTTCATTCACTTCTGTCCCACCTGTCCCTCAGATTCATTCGAATTCAAGGCGCTACTTATTTGATCCGGATGTATCATCTTTAGTTTCAAAACATTCATTGATTGTGGGGAAAGGAGGACCCAAAATGACAGCAAAGGTATGGTGTATTGTTTTTATGGCGGCCCTGCTGGTCATCATCGGCACTGAGTCTGTAAAAGCGCAGTCGGAATCAAAAAACCAGCTGGTCAAATATTACGAGAACTGTATAACAAAAAAGATTTCAAACTGTAACGCCAAAACAATTTTGAGAACTTCAAGATCGGTAAATCTTCAGAGAAAAGCAGATCTGTCGTTAAGACAGGTTACGTTTTTTACGAGGAACAAAAATATACTGATTGATGAAATGATTGAGCAGGGAATAGATCCTAAACCTTACAAAGTGGAATATTATCTCAACAAACGCTTTTACGAATTGAATCGTTAATTGTTTATCATCAGGTTTGGCTGCTATCTTGACGATCGGCTTCAACCTTTCGCACCCGTCTTTTGTAAATACCGGGAGAAGAATCCGGAATTTCTATAGCGCCAACGGCGTTTTTATAAAAATTTTTGTCCTTGACTGCGCCGACGATTGCATAGCCATAACCCTTGAGCTTCATATCCAGCAAACATGCGGTCATTAATGCCGTGCCCGTACCTTTTTCGCGATGTGATTTTTCAACGCCAATGGGGCCGAAAAATCCCAGTGCGGTGGCATCGTAGCAGGCAAAACCGATTATTTTTACGTCTTTTACGGCCACAAAACAGGTGCAGGGTCTATTGGAGAGGGCCACATCGGTTTCACTGGCCCAGCCTGCATTGAAATGATCGGCCACCCAGGCAATAATGCCGTGCTTCTCAGGTCCGATGGGTTTGCGAATGCCAATCCCAAGTGCCTGTTGTTTTGAAAGAAACTGCCAATCATCTGCAAGTTCATATAATTTTATCAACATATCTGCCATGTCTCGTCCCTCCATCTTCAATCGATCGATTCTAAGTATAAGAACCGGTGAACTGCATCTATAGTTCTATAATTAATAATTTTTGTCAAAAAATAGCGAAACTTTTTGAAGGCTGGGGTGTTTAATTAAAGTAAAAATCGAGACCCGCCAAATGAAAAATTATCAAACGGACATAAAAACGGAGGTTCGGAAAATGAGAAAAAAACTGTTAATGGCATTAACCGGGGTGACACTGTGTCTGGTCTTTGCATCAAATCCTAATCCGATTCTGGCTGAAGATAGTAGCGCAGATATACAGCCGGGAGTGTCTTTGCGGCAACGCATTGACGCCGATGGCGATGGCAGCATCGATGCGGATGAAAGAGCGGCATTCAGGGAACAGTATCTAAACCGATTTTATCGAAATAATGATGGCAGACTTGATCGAAATGAAAGACGGCATGCGCGCAGACGGTTTGATCGCGCCGAAGACCG
>JAFDCA010000552.1 GCA_019313025.1 Deltaproteobacteria bacterium | reverse complement strand
TGATAGAAACCATTAGTTGATAAGAACTCTATATTGGAAAATGAGACTATTCTTTTAATTGAAGGCAACGAAATGAATATCAAGCTGGTGAAGCTCTGCTTTCAATTGGCCAATACCGGGTCTAAAAAGCCGTTAATTCCGAACCCGGTATTCAGATGACCTGAGAGCAACACCTGGATCTTATTTTGATGAACCTTCAATTAACGGTTATGGACTTTACTTGAGTGCCAATAGAGTTATCAGAAAAGACATGGGGCTAAAATAAACCCACTTTGGAAATTGAATCTATGAAGTTGAAGCGGTCATTTCTTTTATTACTTTTTATCTTTCTTATTTTTAATCTTTCTGTTCATTATCATCATTGTTATAAAAATAATGTTAAATGTGATTGTTCTATTTCTCATTCTGTTTATGGAAATTCAGATTTTTTAACTTATAATTTTTATGAATTTC
The DNA here is from genome assembly GCA_019313025.1 of Deltaproteobacteria bacterium. The sequence continues at coordinate 2,474 of JAFDCA010000552.1, read as the reverse complement.
TTCCAAATGTCTACTTTAATTATGCCGTTTTGAAAAATGAAGATTTAATCACTCAATTTTTTTTTAAACATAAATTTTTTAATCGTGCTCCACCTTACGCATAATTTTCCAAAATTAGCTCGTATAACTATAAAAATTTTTAGAAAAAACTAGACATTCTAATATTTCATATGAGGTTTTAGCTAATAATTATAAATCAAACTTTTTAATAAACTGAATTGTTTTCCTTGAACTAAGTTGTAGGAGAAAGTGTTATGAGTATCAGAGGATCAACAGAAGAATCAGAAAACTATGTGCGACTTGCACTACCCCTTATGTCAAAGCATGATATACCTATAACACCAAGAAACTATACGGTATATTACACTTACGTTTCCGGAGGTAACCGCGATTTAAGCAAAGCCTTTGATACGATCATTGAGAAGGGGCAAACGATTGACGATGAAAAAATAAAAAATCTTTATTTCCAATTTTGCACAGATAAAGATGAGACTGTACTAAGGAATTTGCGGAACGATTTACAACAGATTTTAACAACCATTCTCGGTGAAATAACCGAGTTTACCGGTCAAACCGAAAAATTTGAGTCTATAGTTTCAAGCTCTGTTGCTAAATTATCTGAAGATGCATCTGTCCAACAGATAAAGAGTGTTGTTAATGAAATCGTCTTGGAAACAAAAAAATTGGGTGGCTTTGGAAATACAATACAGGACAAATTGAAAGAAACAACCGATGAGTTAGAGGCGATTAAAAAGGATTTCGAAAAAGCAAAAAGTGAAGCATTAGTAGATTTTTTGACCGGTATACCCAACAGAAAAGCTTTTGATGAAAAACTTGCTAAATGCATCGATGAGGCCCTTTCTAACAATGAAGATTTGTGCTTATTGCTAATTGATATAGACCACTTTAAAAGATTTAACGACAAATATGGACATGTTGTTGGAGATGAGGTGCTGAAAATCGTGGCGAGAAAAGTAAAGGAGGTAGTTCGAGGCAGAGATTTTTTAGCACGCTTTGGTGGAGAAGAATTTGTTGTAATACTACCACAAACACCTTTATCAGGCGCGAATACTGTTGCTGAGAATATAAGGGATTTTTTTGATCGAACCAAGCTTAAAGTGGTGTCGACATCAAAAGATCTTGGCAAAATCACAGTCTCAATTGGGGCTGCTAAATACAGATATGGTGAACCCATCAAGGAGTTTATCGATCGTTCTGACCAGGCGCTCTACTTCGCAAAGAACACGGGAAGAAACCATGTGGCAACAGAATCTGATGTGGTGAATCAGAGCGCTACTTAAAAAGTGTTATGAAGCAAATATAGTGAAATAAGAAAAAGATAATAATGCCAGATAATAGTAATATGAAATTATTTTTGAGGATTTTTTTTTATTGTACTGTTTCTTTTTATTCCGTATGCATCCTTCAAAACAAGGATGAAATAGAAATTTTAAGATGCCGATGTCAAAATTAACACAAGGTGATAATAATACGGAGTATGCGAAGCACATAGACGACGCGTTTACCCTATTCAAACTTAATCAGAGCGTTAAGTACAAAATCAGAGGTAAAACATAATTAGTTGAAATGGTGATCACAAGATTGTATTTCATGAAGCACAGCAGTTCCGGCCAACTTCTAATTGAAACACGATATCCGATTAAATCAGAAAAAGAATTGCGTCCATACCTTTAAGTGAATAATGATGTAGAAAAAATGGCTGAAAATATTTTTGAATCAATAAATTCAAGCTTACTAATTTTGACTTTTTTGCTTGATGGTAGCGTCTTTGGCATTGACATGTACGAGGTTCAAGAGGTTATGCGAGTGGGCAAAATTACACCTGTGCACAGCGCTCCGACTTATGTTGCGGGCGTCTATAATTTACGGGGACAAATTATAACAGTGATCGATCTTAGATTGCGACTGGAGTTGGGCAGAGAGAATGACGACCTCGATCGACGGATGATTATTGTGAAGTGGAAAGAAGAACTTATCGGTTTGCTGGTGGATCGTATTTCTGATACGGCTACAACCGATCCTGATAGATTCGCCCTTAGTCCGGCCAATATGAACGGTGTAACTAGTTGCAACTTACGTGGGATATTTCAAAGTAACGAGCATCTTGTGGGCGTGCTTGATCTTGACGCAGTGCTTACGCCTGATGACGGCCCGCAGAAATCAACACTAAAAAAAGGGTGATGACATGAATCTGAAAGTCTTAATTGTCGAAGATTCGGTTCTCTTTCAGAGAATCCTTGCAGAGGTGCTGGAGTCAATTCCCTACGTTGAAGTTATTGGAAGCGCAGCTAACGGCAAAATCGCTGTCCAGAAAATCTATGATCTTCACCCTGACCTGATAACGCTGGATATGGAGATGCCGGAGATGGGGGGACGAGAATTGGCTGAGCAGATCAAGAGTCTGCGCAAGGATACCCCGGTCCTCTTGTTGTCTGGCTGGCCCATCTTCCTCG
>JAFDCA010000551.1 GCA_019313025.1 Deltaproteobacteria bacterium | reverse complement strand
CTGTAGAGTATTTTGTCGATGAACTCGAACGTCTATACAAAAAGGGCATCAAGTTTTTTTATTTCTCGGATGATACCTTCAGCGTTAACAAAAAACGGGTCATCGACATCTGCAAAAAAATCCTGGTAAAAAGGCTGAAAATCACATGGGTGGCCATATCCCGGGTTAACTATATGAGCGAAGACATCCTCTACTGGATGAGAAAGGCCGGCTGCATTCAGATCAGCTACGGAGTGGAGAGTGGCTCGAAAAAAATCAGAAGTCTTTTGAACAAGAAAATTTCGAACAATGACATTGAAAAAGCGTTTGCCATAACCCTAAAATACGGTATTTTACCACGCGCCTATTTTATATACGGCTGTCCTGGAGAAACGCACCGGACCATTTTCGAAACCATTGATCTTATCAAAAAGATCAAACCCCTGGTCATCCATTTTTTTGTTCTTTCGCTGTTTCCCGGAACGTGTCTGTACGATGACTATAAGAAAAAAATGAAGGTCACCGATGATATTTGGTTAAATAAAATTGAAGATATCAAGTACTTTGAAACCGATTCCAAATTATCCCGGGAGGATGTCCTTTTGTTTGGGAAAACATTGCGAGACCGTTACCATGAGTTGATCCCCGAAATGGTGGATGCCATTGAGCTTGTGGATAAAAAGGAATTTTACCCCCTTCATGCCGATTTTTGTTCCAGGCTCGGGATGACATTTGACCATGGCGATTATGCCAAAAATGACGCCATCAAGGACAAAGAGAGAATCGCTGAAAAATTATACTTAAAGGCATTAACATACCACCCGCATCCAAGTGCCTATCTTGGATTGGGCATATTAAATCAAAAGAAGAGTGCCTATCATGAATCCATTAAAATTCTATCAAAAGGCATTAAGTATTTTCCGGACAACGAGCAGCTCAATATGTGTCTTGGTGTAAGCTATATGAATACAGGGGATTATAAAACCGCGCTGTCCTTTTTTTTAAAGTTTCAACATTCAAAACAAGCACGGGGTTTTATCGTTAACTGCTATGATGCATTGGATGATCCTGAAAAAGCATCATTTTTCTCTAAAAAGCTTGATTCTTAAGGTATATAGCTATTGTCAGAATAACCTTCCGTTTCATCCGCCGGATAATTTCGTTGAGATCTGCAAGAACTCGCAAACAAAAGCGCGTAAAAGAGAACCTGTCCATGGCTTTTTAGAATATCGTTCAGTAGTTTGATCTTATTTTCTAATTTAAAATACTTCGAAGATGTTCTCTTTAACGCGCTCTAATTAGCTCAGACAGCTTCCCGACCTCAACGAAATCATCCGGCGGCTTACGGTAAATCGTGACCGTTATTCATTCAATCGGAACATATTTTTGGCAACTGCTATAACGAACACAAAAAAGCCATTTCTGAATTAAAATTTAATTTGTGCCCAATATAGTTTGACGGATGGGCATCAATTAGATTTAATAATTTTGATGACGATTGAAGACTTTATAATGACGGATACTGATGCGGCAAGCTAATCGGCGAATTTCGTGCCGTACCTGCGGTTTGACTTCAGCAGATTATTTTTTTAAGTAAAATCCCAGATCTTTTTCATATAGTTTTGATTCGGTGTAACGTGCCCCGAAAGTGCGGTCCCTGATCCATATAACCTTTACTAATTTTCGGATTTCTGACCTCCGAGGATTATCAAGCTTAAATGTCACTTCCAATGTATCATCTGTGGAGATTTGGTGTGGCTTCAGACTTTCAAACCGGACGCCAGTCAGTGAAAGTTCTCTGATGATTATTTCCCCTTTTTCTCCTTTTTTCTTTGCCGTGTATTCTCCGGGTAGCCTGACATTCTTTCGGTATTTCCTTCGGAATTCAATCGTAAACCGATACGTCTCGCCACATTTACATGTGTCCTTAAGCTTTTTTTGAGTATTCTTGAACTCCGTTACATCCACACTTTTTTCAAATCCGCATTTTGGACAGATGATCGTTGCTTGGTGGGTTTCGTCTACATACACTTTTTTCATTCATTATCCTCTTTTCTATGATCTGTTTCCATTCCATATTATAAAAAAAAGAGAAATGCAACGCCGGAACAATACGGGCACCCAATTCATGCCCAAAACTCAATTGCTGTGGCCAAGTTTCCTTTACCGTCATAACCATTTGGCCGGACTGCCAAAACAACAGCCATAAATCAATTAATGCTGATGACATCTATCTAAAAATTTACAAAAAATCAAAAAAGCAATCCCGAACAGCGAATGATTTTTCATTCACCTAATAGTTTTTTGTTTTCAACAGCTTGACACTTGTTGGACACATCCGCTGTTATCTGGCGTATGAAAATCCCTTCACATGGATGCTACCCCTTTATAAATTTATTCAGATAGTCAGGTTGTATTTATTGTAAAAACAATTGGATATTATTATTTCCCGGGTATGGCACATCAATTGCTTACTAATGATAAATGTGCCATAAGCTTTATTTGCAAAATAATAAATAAGGTAGGGAATTAACCAACCATGCCGGCGTAAAAGTAATTGAAAAAGGCCTATTCAAGAAAGTGTTGTGCAAAAACACATCAAAGTTACAGTCTTTGAAATCATTAACGAATATTTGGGCGTCGATTAACAAACAATACGCAAAAAAAACGGGCCCAATTTAATCATAGAAAGGAGGTGAAAGAGGATCTTTGATTGAGCATGGTCATTTTATGGATACCGGATTGTAAACAGGAAAACCTTGAAAAGGAGACGAACATGAAACGCGTTGTAATTATATCTTTTACTTTGATTATCGGGCTTTGTTTGGCAACGAGTGTTTTTGCTGCAGATAAAGAGGCTATTAAAAAGCAAGTGGATGACATCGTTGTGGCTATTGATGGGGGAAAAACAGCCCAGGACTTTGCGGCTGCAGCACAAAATAAACCCTACTATGTATTTATAATGGAAGAAGGGGGAATGCTCCTGGTACATCCGTCATTGGTTGGACAGAGCCTTAAGGAGAAAGCAGAACCTGTTTATAATGAGTGTGCCAAGGCGACTGCTGATGGTGTATGGGTCGGCTATGTTTGGCAAGAGAAGCAAAAGCATACATATGTCAGAAAATGCAAGAGCGGTATAATTGTCGGAAGTGGTTACTCAGAGTAATAAAATTGAGCATTATTTAAACAACCTATGCCGAAATTTATAATACAAGGTGATGTCGTCCATGGAACGTATGGTTTCATGGACGACATTTCTTTTTCAAGAATGGTCTGCTTCAATATCTAATCCCTTGAATATATATCAAATTGCCAGAACGCCAATTCGAACTAATAATGCCATATTACAAACATAGAATTAATATTTTAAGGAGGAATGGAAATATGAAGCCATGCAAATACTTTCCCGCCCTCCTGTTGCTTTTGGTAATGGCACCATGGGTGGCATCGGATGTCTATGCAAACGAAGTCAAGTTGGGTGATAAGGTAACCGTCGTCAGGCCTGGGAATGTAACCAAGCTCTGTCCATATCCCAACTGCAGACAAGGTCAGCATATCACTCGTATACCCAAAGGAACAGTTTTGAAAGTAGAAGGCATGATGAATGTCAAGTATGATCAGTCAACGATGAGGTGGTTTGAGACGACGTACAAAGAAAGAAGAGGGTGGATAAGCATTTGTGATACAGACCAGGCGAATTAGTATGGGAAAACTTTGGAATGTTTTTTCTAATATTTCGTTATGTTTTTGTTAAAATTAAAAGCAGAACCAAATAAAAGTTTCCTATTCAGGCAAGATTGACGAATGATGTTCTATGATCAGCCATCCATTGTCATATTTTCGATAGACAAAGGTAAATCTCGCGGCAACATCAGTATGGCCGCCGTCTTTCGCTAAAGAAAAAGTGTATAGTCCAGAATTTATCGCCATTTTGTCATATATGCGTATGTTCTGCTCTGTTATCCTTCCATGCGGTTTTTTAGATAAAAAGTGTACGAAATAATCACGTATTTCGTCGTGATTATGGCGCACTTTGGCAGACACGGTTGGCAGGAGAATCGCATCTTCAGCATAACAGGCAACAACATTATCCGGATTTCCTGTCTGAAGGGCATCGTTCCATATAACGAATAGATTTTGGATTTCGTTTTTTGTACTCATTGGTTTCCTTTCTACGTTGCGGTCCTGGTTGACCCAACCTTATTTTTGAGATAGGTTTCAGTATATTTAAAAAGATTTTGTCAGTATAGCAGACGTCTTCAGATACATTAAAAAGGCAAACCCTGTCAATCGATTTTCTATAAGTGCTAATGATTGTGATCGTGGTCGTGATCTTCAGACTCATGTCCGGGATGGTCGTGGTCGTGAAAGCGGCGTGGCCGATGCTCATGGTTTTTCTCGTCCCCGGGATGGCTGTGCGTGAAGCGGTGACTGTGCTCGTGAACGTGTTCGTGAAAATGGTCGTGCTCGAGCTCCCCATGTCGAT
>JAFDCA010000550.1 GCA_019313025.1 Deltaproteobacteria bacterium | reverse complement strand
TTAACACCTTCAATTTCATCTCTTATGGGCTTCCATTCCAGAGGACATTCCACCCTGAGCTGATGAATCCTATCTTCCAAATCAGTAATGACCATCTTAAGGTCTTGAATGTTTGGCAGAACTTTTTCCAATTCCGCAGACCCCAACTGATCAGCTTTACGAATCGCGTCAAAAATCTTAGCCTTCCATAACGTAAGTTCCATATCCACGTTTGAACAATAATCTTTTACCTCCATTACATCCTCCTTTCTCGGTTTGTTACTTCAATGTTTAATTAAAATTTTCTAAGAAAATGAAAAGTTATTTAAGAAATTAGCAATAACCATACCAAAAGAAAAATAATAGATAACATAATAATATTAATTAATAAGCTTTGGGAGTGATTCTTTCGAAACTGCATATATGATACAATTATGTATCATAAGAAAGTGTCTAAGACACTTCCAGAACAAACTTATTTTAAGATGAGACGTTTAATACTAAAGGATATTTTACGTGCATTTATCTGAATTTTTAAGAACATATAATTATAACCGATTTTTTAATCGGTAATGGGAAATCAACCACTGTTCTCCGTTTTCATAACCCCATAGTTCTTCACAGGCCATAAAAAAGATTCGCCAACGCTGGAACCATAGAGATGCATTATCAGATCCGTAAACTTCCTCCAGAATAGGTATGATTTCCTTTCGATGTGTTTCCAAATTTTTCAACCATGTTTTTGAAGTTTTTTGATAATGTTTACCGTTCACCCTCCAATGTGCCTCTATAATAAGATCTTTTTGGAAGTAAAGGAGAAGATCATCCGACGGCATCATGCCGCCTGTAAAGAAAAAACGACCCATCCAATTGTCTTCGCCTTCAGGTTCAAAGGTGTAAGCAAACTGTTTGTGTGTAAAAATATGAATAAAAAGTTTCCCCTCTGGGGTTAACCAGTTGCTGATCCGTTGAAGCAATTGTTCCCAATTTCGCATGTGTTCAAACATTTCAACAGAGACAATACGATCGAAATGTCTGTTGGTTGAAAAACTATTCATGTCTCGAGTGATTATTTCCACATTATTAATCCCTCGTTCAACGCAAATATCTTGGATAAATCTTCTTTGAGAATTCGAATTGGAAACCGCAACGATTTTGCTTCGTGGGTACTTGGTTGCCATCCATAAGGTCAAAGAACCCCAACCGCAGCCCAACTCTAAAATGTCCATACTGTCTTCAAGCTGGGCCCTTTCACTGATTAACTCCAACATATCTGTTTCTGCTTGATCCAGAGAATCGACACCGGGTTTCCAGAAATCGCCGCTATATTTCATGTGCTTTCCCAGTACCTTTGAGAAAAAGGATGATGGCAATTCATAATGTTGCAGGTTGGCTTTATCGGTTGAGATGGCAATGGGAGCCTCTTTCATATCTTCAATAAATCGTTGTATTGCAAACCGCTGACCTTCAATATCTCTGTTGCTTTCTTCTTTTAATCTTTTTCGGTTGAGTCTGCGAATCCCCATACGTATAAATAGTTCTGGTAACATTCCTTTTTCAGCCAATTCGATTAATGTCTTCATAAGATTTTCTTTTTATTTTCTTACGAAAAATTATGCTTAAGACTACCACCGCTGAGGAACTTTACGCATATCTTTCGTTGAATAACCTATTGAATCAATGCGTGCGAGAATTTCCTCAAGTTTTGAGTCGGAAATTTTTGGTGTTCTGGCCATTATCCAAAGATAGCGCTGTGAAGGGACCCCTACAGCAACCCACTGGTAGTCTGAATCAATATCCAAAATGAGATAATCGAATTTTAAGGGCCAAAAAAACTGTACCTTAAGATGGGCATTGGTATCGGTATTGTATAACCAGGCCTTTTGCGGATAGGTTTTTTCCACACCGTCAAAGCCCCCTTTGCGCATGCGAAAATCTACGTCTATACTTTTTTCTTTTTCATTCCACGTATAGGTTTCAGTGGAGTTGTAGGCTTCATTTTCAACGAAAATTCCCCTCGCCGAAATAACATACCATTTACCCATATAACGACTTATGTCCACATGATCTGCTGTCTTATAAAATGTCTTCCCGCCACATCCCGTCAACGTCAAAACACACAAAAAAAATAAATGTTTTTTCATTTCTGAAAAGATCCTTTTTAGTCTATAGAATTATCATTCACGTCATGTGTACCAATTTTAAACCTCAAACAATAATGCTATATCAATCTTAAACTTGACATTTTAAAAGAAGTAGTAAAGATTAATTCTTACTTCTTAAGTTAATGTCTAAACTAAAAATATCTTACAACAAAAAAAGCATGATACTAAATATTTCCATGCTCTTTTAGCTTAAAATCAGCATCTTATTATCTTATTAACATCCGCTGCTATCTAAACTCTTTTACACCAATACTTACTATTTGCATCCGGCGGATGCTGGTTTCATACAACTGTTAATAAAATATGCTATTGCCAGAATTGTAATTGTTGTTCCGATCATAACGCACCTCCCATTAATTTTTCGTTTATTTAGCCTTTGGATTCTATTCCCCAGCCACTCCTTAGGTGATTATCAATGTTATCTTTATTTTCAGAATCGTTTTCACTCATTTCCAATTTATTTTTCATAAATCAATTAGATTTTTTTTGTTTTCCTAACAAATGATACTCTCATATAGTTGTAATGTTTTTATTTATCTCTTGATAAAAAGATATGATTAAAAACAGAAAAAGCAATAGGGGTCAAATGGAGTTTGAATGGTAGTCTATAACTATCATTTAAAAGTACAGAAACTTTTAGTCACAATTTTGAATATTAGGATGCAATTGTATGTATTTGTAAATTTGTCCAGTAGGTTATCGAACAAGGGAGGCGGCTCCGTTGGATAATAATGCGCCACTTAAATTTGAACTTGTCTATCGAATGCGTGGGGATTAAGATTGCAGTGTCCCTCACCTTTATTCCATGAGCGTTTTCAGGGCACTGTCGTCGATATGCTCATTTCCCTTCGGCGACAGGCCCAGCGTCTTCTTTATATGGTGAATAATCCGTGTACCCTTCAGGACCCGGAGTATACCACAACGACATATCTTCCGACAGATTGAGAGGCCAGCCATTTTTGAAACGTTCCGGTAAATCTGGGTTGGTAATATAAGGCCGCCCAAAGGCGATTATGTCCGCATTGCCTTCTGCGATTATGTCTTCTGCGGTTTCTTTAGTATAGCCGCAGTTTCCAATAATGGTTCCCTTGAAAACCGGTCTGAATTCCGCCAGCGTCATGGGCTCACCTTTTTCGTGAAATCCGAAAGCCAACCCGTCCATGATATGCAGATAGCCAAGATGGAATTTATTGATCTCTGCAGCCACATATAGGAAGAGTTCTCTAAAATCATCACAGCCCATATCATTAAACACTCCGTTTGGTGAGATACGCGCTCCGACCCTTTCTGGTGGCCAGACTTCAAGCACGGCCTCCAGTACCTCTTTGAAAAATCGGAACCTGTTTTTGAGACTGCCGCCATATTGATCGTCGCGCAAATTTGTTGTCGAATCAAGAAACTGATTGATTAGGTAGCCGTTTGCGCCATGCACTTCAATTCCGGAGAACCCAGCGGCCTTGGCGTTTTTTGCTGCCTTGCTGTAGTCATCAATAGTTGCATTGATTTCGTCAAGCGACATCGCTCGAGGGGTTTCATATGGTTTAATCCCATGGGGAGTTCTAATGTTATCACCTTTCAGTTTTACCGCTGAAGCCGAGACTGGGAGTTCACCATTGTGGAAATCACTGTGCGAAGCTCTGCCGCAATGCCACAACTGGAGAAATATGGGCGTGCCAGTTGGTTTTAGTTTACTGGTGACCTTCCGCCAGCCGTCTACCATTTCTTTCGAATATATCCCAGGAGAGTCAATCCAGCCGATACCCTGTTTTGAAATCACTGTTGCCTCGGTGATCAGCAACCCTGCAGAGGATCGCTGGTAATAATATTCGGCCATCAGTTCATTCGGAACCCGTTCATTTCCGGCGCGTCCTCTTGTCATTGGAGCCATGGCAATACGGTTTTTTAATCGAAAATTTCCCAGGATCATTAGTTCAAAAAGGTATTCTTTTTTCATATTCATTCCTCCTGAATGTAAAACTATCGGCTACTTAAACAGGTTTGATATAAAGCCAAAAGCCCATTTGCCAAGCAAACATGTTATGGCATCTAACAGTAAAAGATGTTGAGTCCATTCATCTAAACTTGACTTGGCTGATCCTCTTCAATCATTTGTTTCAAGGTGTTTCCTTCGATCGTCTCTTTTTCCAACAAAAGTTGTGCACTTTTTTTCAGAAAGGATTTTTTGGCGTCAAGAATATTACGAGCTGTTTCGTATTGCTGTTTGATAATCTCTCTGACTTCGTTATCGATTATTTCTGCCGTCGCTTCGCTGTATTCTGCCGGACCTTCGTATCCGGGTATAGCTAAAAAACGGGATTGTTTTTCCCGTGCAAAGTACACATGGCCAACTTTGGTGCTCATGCCATACTCCTTGACCATACTGCGAGCAATGTCAGTGGCTTTGGCAAGATCATTATGAGCACCGGTAGAAATATCTCCGAATATAATTTCCTCAGCCACACGGCCTCCCAAAAGTGTAGCGATACGATTCAACAGCTCTGTTTTTTTCATAAGAAAACGTTCTTCGGTAGGGACCTGCATGGTATATCC
>JAFDCA010000549.1 GCA_019313025.1 Deltaproteobacteria bacterium | reverse complement strand
TTCAAAAAAACTAAAATCATGTTTTAGTGTTCATGGGATTTTAGATACTTCTCAAATGAAAGGGCTTTTGATTAGATGTACGTTTGATCACGGGCAGGTATGCTGCGGAATATATAGACATAGTATATGATTTTTCAAAGCCCTCGCTTTGGAAGCTCCACTTCTTATAAGATTTATTCTTGACTTAAAATACACACTATATGGTATCTGAAATATTAAAGAATTATCGATATTGTAGAGATAAAACAAGTTTTGACAAGATCGTTTTTTAAGGATAGTCTCAATGTATCTGCAATTAAATATCAAATTAAAAATATTTTATTTCTCTTTCTTATACCAACAATATTATTTTGAAGGTCTTCACTATGATACAAAAAGAATTCAATATAGGCGATATAATTATCGAAAAAGGAGAACCAAGTGATTTTGTTTATAAGATATTGTCTGGTGAGGTTGAGATTCTTAAAGACCATCATGGGCATACAACAATCCTTGGGATAATGAAACCAGAAGATTATTTTGGCGAAATGGAGGTTATAGAAGGGCAACCACGAAGTGTTTCAGTTCGTGCAAAAACTAAAGTCCTTGTGTCTGTTTTCGAAGATAGGGAATTTTTCCAGTTAGTTAGCGAAGATAAATCATTATCTTACCGGTTGATTATCCGGCTTTGTGAACGCCTTCGCGCAGTCAGCAGGCCCTTTGTAAAAACTGCCTTCTTGAAAGGAATTGCGGAGCCGTTCGATGGCGATTCTTTCGCAAATAAATTCATAGATATTGATAAGGAAGCCGGAGCAGAAATCCAACCGACTAAAATGCGACTTACACTTTTTCCCTTATCTAAACAAGTTGCTTCTTCTCTTCCTGAAGAAGGAATTACAATTACGAATATGCCATTTTCGGTTGGACGTTTATCAGTGAAACAAGAGCCGAAAAAACACGTTTTCATCGACTTAAAGATTAAAGATTCTATGCCTTTCCGATTATCTCGTATGCATTTTTCTTTCTATCTGCACTCGGATGGTCCTGGTGTTATGGATTTAGGAAGTGCTTTAGGAACAGAGGTAAATGGAGAGTTGTTAGGATACAATTCGAGCAAAGATTTTGCATTACTTAAATTGGGAGAAAACAAAATTATTGCTGGCGGCATTGAATCACCATTCATTTTCAAAGCCCTTTTAGAATCGGATTAGAGTGTTAAAGATGTCCAAAGATGTTTTAACTCCAACCTATCGAGATGAGCTGAATTACCGATTTCTGCTATTTATTTGCATCTATAGAGACAACTCAGAGGTTGCGATATCTTATCTAAAAATCCCTCTTTCAAATAAAAATTGGACTAACTTAGCAGTGATAGAAACGTCCGTAATCTTTCGAGTGAGCCATCTGTAAAGGTTAAAATAAAAAAATAGATTACTCCCAAGCCCAAGAGTTCCAGAAAAAAACAAAGAGCACTCAATACTTTTTTTCGAAATTTCAACATCACATCCTCTTATCAAGCATGAAAATTTACTATCAGGTTTGTTGTAGACTGGAACACTTGACATACTATATATGGTATGTCAAGAAAAAATATACACCATGCTAAACCTATAAAATGGTGTTGCAAATCGAAAATTTTGAGTATGGGCTGTAAAACGGTGTCTTTCTCTCCATACGAATTCTCCAAAATCCAGCCCCTCTCTGACATCCATTTTCAAACCAAAATTTAAACGTCTGACCCTTCGTTTAAGAAGCAATCATCAGTTGCAATAAAGGATGCATGGAAAAAATGGGGTGTCAAAAAACTGTCTAATCTTGTTGTTGACTAAGGTTTGATAAGTTGGCTTATAAAAAAGGCGTCATAGTACTTTATAGAATTGGAGGCTAACAAGTAGATTATTTCTGATCGAGGCACCTGTTGCTTTTTGTCTAAGTTAAGATTTTAGATATCCTACATACATAGCATCTTTGCAAATCTTTGCTCGCTGCGATCAAAACTCGTCATAATTTTAAACAACTTGTGTTTTTAGATATCAGAAAGGCAAATCTCATTTTTGGGCTTTGCCATTTTTGCATTTTTGTAAGAAATAATATATATGTACTGGAAATTGAGATTGTTGGGCCTGCAGTTTGGTAAGAAGTCTGTAATCAACCACATCCCCCTTTCCATTCTTTATGTTTCACCTGAAGTTTTTATTCAGGTCGTTTCTTTTCGGCTCTGGTTGCCTATCTAATCGGATTAATTGATATATATGATAGAACTGTATCTTTAATGATTAATATATAGTTATTTAATATAACACAATATGCTCTAATTCAATTAAATTATACTCTAATTATATATAATTTTGCTTGACACGGTAAAATTGTATGTTTATAAATAATTTAAGCTGTTGGTTTTATTTTTAATTTTAACATGGATTCTTTTTATTAGGACAAACTTTATGTCATAGATATAGGAGAAAACACATGTTGCTAATAATTTCATGCCTCACAATTGTTTACGTAGTATTATCTATAATCTTTTACTTGAATCCTAAAAACAAGAGAGGCTTCGGTTAGCAAACTTAGGATAAAAATATTTGAAACTTTTTATAAATATCAGAGGAACCACATATCTTTTTTTATTACAACCCGAGAGGTAGCCTCCCCCGACACTCGGGGATTTTTGTATTTCCAAGAACAAAACCGAAAGTACATACCCTCCAGTTAGCATTATGTCAAACTTTTAACAAATGCTGCAGAACATACCTCATAAATTAAGACGCTTATAGATATATCAACACTACCATCCATACATTTTAAATGGTTTATCTATTTGTTTTCATAGCACTTTAAATAGGATTATGGCCAATAGTCTATTTTTGCATGGTTTTTGCATATAACGCATAAATCTCTTAAACTTAATTTATATCAAATAAAAAATTTCATAATTTATAACCATAATGCATGCGGATTTGAGGTGTGAGAGAATGAACAATAATTCCCTTAAAAGAATTAGAGAATCTTTGATGATGAGCAAGACCGAACTTTCCAGAAAGGCTGGGATATCTTCTTTTACAATCACACGGATTGAGAATGGTAATTTGTGCAGAATGGAAACAAAACGAAAAATCCTTTTAGCGTTAGGTTTAAAATTATCGGATAGAGATAAAGTTTTTCATTAAGTTAAAGAATTATGTTAAAGCTTAAATTAGCATAGCCCCTGTCAGTGATTATAGAAGGTTAGTTTTTTACAACGCATTCAACGATCTCGCTCGATTTCCTCTTCGGCTTATCCCGTGAAGTTTGTTCACCATGCGCTTGGGATATATCCCTATAAAAATGAGGTATACACCCTGTTGACATATTACATTGTGGCACTTATTGTAATTTATTAGGTTGAAGATAAATCAGCATGATTAAATTAAAGGAGGTCATCATGAGATTTTCCATTACAGAATTTATTCTTTTTACAATCTCCATATTTCTTATGACACTCGCTTTTATTTTTTCTATTGAGGCAATCTCCTTCTAATTCGCTCAAAGCATGAACTATGATCACACCCCCCGCCTGTAACTTCAATATTTTTTTTCAAAGTGGTTCTTCTATGATATAATTTACTTGATCGTGGCCTGCCTCGCTTTGGTCATGGCATGGGGTTGCTCAGTTTTAGCC